>JAHEKO010000093.1:0-4483 GCA_024638355.1 Acidobacteriota bacterium | reverse complement strand
TTGCCCATGCCCCGCGCCACGATGGCCGCGTGTGAGGTCATGCCCCCGCGCGAGGTCAGAATCCCGACCGAGGCGTGCATCCCGACGATGTCCTCGGGCGAGGTCTCGTCGCGAACCAGAACCACCGGGCCGCCCTTGGCCATCTCGGCGGCGCGATCCGCGGTCAGGGCGATCCGTCCGGTCGCGGCTCCCGGGCCGGCGGCGAGCCCGCGGCCGAGCAGGCCGCCATCTGCGATCACGCGATCCTTGTCGGCCGAGTCGAAGATTGGCGCCAGCAGCTGCGCGAGCTGCTCGCCGGTGACCCGGGCCAGCGCCTCCTCCTTGGAAATGCGCCCTTCGGCGACCATATCGACCGCGATCCGCGCGGCGGCGATGCCGGTGCGCTTGCCGGTGCGGGTCTGCAGCATGAAGAGCTTGCGCCCCTCGATGGTGAACTCGACGTCCTGCATCTCGCGCAGATGGTCTTCGAGCTTGCCGCACACCCCCACCAGCTCGGCGTGCGCTTCGGCGAACTCGCCGCCGAGACCGGGATGGCCGTCGGCGGAGGTGATCGGGACGGGCGTCCGGATGCCGGCGACCACGTCCTCCCCCTGAGCGTTGGTCAGGTACTCACCGTAGACCTCGTTGACGCCGGTCGACGGGTCGCGGGTGAACGCGACGCCGGTGGCACAGTCGGGGCCATCGTTGCCGAAGACCATGACCTGCACGTTGACGCCCGTGCCCGAATCCTCGGTCAGCCCATGCAGCCGCCGATAGTCGCGGGCGCGCTGGTTCTCCCAGCTCTCGAAGACGGCCTTGACCGCGCCGTGTAGCTGCTCGCGCGGGTCCTGAGGAAAGGGATGGCCGTGCTTCGCGATCAGCTCGAGGTACTCGCGGGTCATCGCCTGCAGCTCGTCCGCCGACAGCTCGGAATCGAGCTCCACCCCCGCACGCTCGCGGGCCGCCTTCAGGATCTCCTCGAACTCGTCGAACGGCACCTCGAGCACGACGTCGCCGTACATCTGAACCAGCCGCCGGTAGCAGTCACGCACGAAGCGGGGGTCACGGCCGCCCTCGATCATCCCGTCGACGATCTCGTCGTTGAGACCCAGATTGAGGATCGTGTCCATCATTCCCGGCATCGACACCGGGCCGCCGGAGCGCACCGACAGCAGCATGGGGTCGGTCCGATCGCCGAACTTCTTGCCGTGCAGCTCCTCGAGCCGAGCGAGCTGGTCGTCGAACTCCTCGCTCATGCCCGCCGGGTAGGAGTGGCCATTCCGGTGGTAGTACTTGCAGGCCTCGGTGGTGATCGTGAACCCGGGCGGAACCGGTATTCCCAGGCCGCTCATCTCGGCCAGGCCGGCGCCCTTGCCCCCCAGTAGCTCCTTCTGATCTCCCCGGCCCTCGGCGGTGCCGCCGCCAAAGGCATAGATGTACTTCTCACTCATCTCGATATTCCCCTTTGTCAACCACGAGCCGGGTCAGCTCCGCAGTGCGGGACAGGACCCGCTGAATCGACTGCAGCAGAGCGAGCCGGTTGTTTCTGAGCTCGGTGTTCTCGTCCATGACCAGGACCTCGACGAAGAAGCGATCGAGGACGTCGGCGAAGCCGGCGATGTGCCGTAGACAGGCGACGAAATCGCCCTTCGCCTCCGCCCTCTCCGTGTTCTTGCGCAGCTCCTGGAACGCTTGGTGTAGATCTCGCTCGGCACTCTCGACCAGCGCTTCCTCGCGGAAGCTCTCCTCGCTCCCCTCCTTGAGGATGTTGGCGATCCGCTTGGCCGAGAGCACGATCGGCAGGAACCCCTTCTCGTCGCGCACGCTGTGGATGGCGGCCACCCGCGCCTTGACGTCGGGGAGATTGGTGCCACCCACGGCCACGGCCGCCTCGATCTCGTCGTAGGCGTAGCCCTCCAGCCCCAGCAGATAGCGCACCCTGTCGAACAGGAACGGCCGCCAGACCTCGAGAATCTCCTTGCCGCGCAGCTCGAGACCATCGGCGTAGAGCTGCACGCTCTTGGCCGCGATCAGGTCGAGGTCGATGGCGAGGTTGCCTTCCAGCGCGATCCTCACGACGCCCTGCGCCGCCCGGCGCAGGCCGAACGGATCCTTGCTGCCGGTCGGCTTGAGGCCGAGCCCGAAGATCCCGACCAGGGTATCGATGCGATCGGCCAGGCCGACGATCTGCCCGACCGGCCCCTGTGGAATCGGGTCCTCGGTCGACGCGGGCAGGTACTGATCGTAGATCGCCTGCCAGATCGAGTCGTCGGCGCCCTCCTCGCGCGCGTACACGCCCCCCATCACGCCCTGAAGCGAGGTGAACTCCTTGACCATCTCGGTGGTCAGATCCATCTTGAGGAGGCCGGCCGCGGCGGCCACCTCCTCCTTCAGCTCGGCCCGGCCGAGGCTGTCGCAGAGGACGGCGCCAAGCTGGACGAGCCTCTGGCTCTTCTCGGCGTAGCTGCCCAGCCGGGCGTGAAAGGTGAGCTGCCGCAGCTCCTCGGCGCGCTCTCCGAGCGGCACCTTGCGATCCTCCCGGTAGAAGAAGCGCGCGTCGTCGAGGCGCGCCGCGACCACCCACTCGTTGCCGGCCCGGACCCGGCCCTCCGGATCGTCGGGGCGGTCCATCACGGTCAGAAAGACGGGCAGCAGGCCGCCGCCTTCGGCCTCGACACCGAAGGCGCTCTGATGGTCGCGCAAGCTGGTCACCAGCACCTCGCGCGGCAGCTTCAGGTAGTCGGAGTCGAAGCCCCCTTCGACCACGCCGGGGATCTCGCAGATACAGGCGAGCTTGTCGAGCAGCGCCTCGTCCTCGACCACTCGGCCGCCGGCGGCGCTGGCGAGCTTGTCCATCTGCTCGCGGATCCTCTGGAGCCGATTCTCGTAGCGGAGCACGACCCGGCGGCGAGCGAGCTTGCGCCCGTAGTCGGCGCCGTTCTCGACCTCGAACTCGCCGGCCGATAGCCAGGCGTGACCGCTGGTGCGGTTCCCCGCCGCGACGCCGAAGAGCTCGAACTCCACGACCTTGCCGCCGAACAGGGCCACGATCCCGTGCACGGGCCGAACCCACGGCCCCTGCCCCGCTCCCCAGCGCATCATCTTCGGCCAGCCCAGACCGGCGAGGACCCGCGGCGTGAGCTCGGCCAACAGCTCGATCGTGGCGCGCCCTTCGGTGCGCTGGGTGGCCGCCAGATACTCGCCCTTCTCCGTACGCACGGTCTCGAGCTCGCCGATCTCTACGCCGCAGCGCCGGGCGAAGCCCTCGGCGGCGCGGGTCGGCTCACCCGCGGCGTCGAACGCCGCCGACACCGGCGGGCCGACCACCCGTTCCTCACGATCGGCCTCGCGATCGGCGAGCCCCTCGAGGATGAGGACCAGCCGGCGCGGGGTAAAGGCGCTCTTGACCGTACGCGGCGCCAGATGGCGAGCCATCAACTCCTCGAACATGCGGGTGCCAAGCTCGCGCATGCCCGGCTGCAGCATGCGCGCCGGAATCTCCTCGCACCGCACCTCGAGCAGGAACTCAGTCATCGGCCGACTCCGCAAACGCTTCGAGCAGCGGATAGCCGAGCCGCTCGCGGCTGGCGACGTACTCCGCCGCGCAGTCGACCGCCAGCCGCCGAATGCGCTTGATCACCGCGACCCGGTCGGTGACCGAGATGGCGCCCCGGGCGTCGAGCACGTTGAAGAGCTGCGAGCACTTGAGCGCGCACTCGTAGGCGGGCAGAACCAGCCCGCTCTCGAGACAGCGGCGCGATTCCGCCTCGTTGCCGTCGAACTGGGCGCGCAGGAACTCGACGTCCGCGACCTCGAAGTAGTACTTCGAGAACTCCACCTCATCCTGGTGACGCACCGCGCCGTACGACGGGCCGTCGCTCACCCACTCGACGTCGTAGACGCTGCGAGTGCGCCCGAGAAACATCGCCAGGCGCTCCAGCCCGTAGGTGAGCTCGGCGCTGATCGGGTCCAGGTCGAGTCCGCCCGCCTGCTGGAAGTAGGTGAACTGGGTGATCTCCATGCCGTCGAGCATCACCTGCCAGCCGAGCCCCCACGCGCCCAGAGTCGGCGCCTCCCAGTTGTCCTCTTCGAAGCGCAGATCGTGCAGCGACAGGTCGATTCCCATCGCCTCCAGGCTGCGGACGTAGAGCGGCTGAATGTCGTCGGGTGACGGCTTGAGGATGACCTGGAACTGGTAGTGCTTGCCCAGCCGGAACGGGTTCTCGCCGTAGCGGGCGTCGGCGGGGCGGCGCGAGGGCTGGACGTAGCCCACGCGCCACGGTTCCGGTCCGAGGACACGCAGAAAGGTGTCCGGGTGCATCGTGCCCGCGCCGACTTCGAGGTCGTAGGGCTGCTGAATGACGCAGCCCTCGGCGGCCCAGAACTCGGACAACCGGTGGATCAGGCTCTGCAGGCTCAGGCGCTCCATCTCAGGCCCCCCCGACTCGCGCCAGGGTGTCGTGCATGACCCGGTGACTCCTCAACTCTCGCTGCAGGAAGGCCC
>JAHEKO010000574.1 GCA_024638355.1 Acidobacteriota bacterium | reverse complement strand
AGGGTGTCGTCCGAGCGTCCGCTGTAGGTCACGTAGCCGTCGGCGTCGCGGCTCACCAGGTCGCCGCCGACGAACCACTCGCCGCGAAACGCCTCGGCGGTCTTGGGCAGATTGCGCCAGTAGCCGAGGGCGCGTGAGTCGCCGCGCACCCAGAGCCGGCCGACCTCGCCGGCCTGCAACTCGCGGCCGGCGTCGTCACACACCTTGATCTCGAAGCCCGGCACCGCTCGGCCGAGCGTCCCGGGCCGGACCGCGCCAGGCAGGTTCGAGATGAAGATATGCCACATCTCGGCGGTGCCCAGGCCGTCGAGGAGCTCGACGTCGAACGTCTCCTTCCAGCGCCGGTAGAGCGGTACGCTCAGCGCCTCGCCGGCGGAGGTGGCGAAGCGCAGGCAGGAGAGATCCTGAGCCGCCGCCTCGGGATGGTCGAGCATCTTGTGGACCATGGTCGGCACGTTCACCAGGATGGTCGGGCGGTGGCGACGGATCTTGTCGAAGATGATCTCCGCCGTCGGATGCTCCGGGAAGAGCACGGCCGAGCCGCCGACCGCGAACGGGAAGAGCAGGTTGGAGCCGGTCGCGTAGCCGAAGAAGAGCTTCGGAACGGAGAGGGTCACATCGTCGGGGCCGAAGCCCAGGGCCGTCCTGGCGTAGCACTCGGTGGTGTTGGCGAACGACTGATGGGTCTGGACGACCGCTTTCGGCTTGCCGGTGGTGCCCCCGGAGAAGAGCCAGATCGCCGGGTCGTAGCGGTGCGTCGCGACGTTCGGGAGCTCGTCGGAGACGTGCTCGGCGAGCGCCTCGAGCGATCGATGCCGGGACGACGAGGCGGCTCCGGCGCCGACGGTGAGGATCGACGGCGGCAGCTCGGTCCGGGAGCAGGCCGCTTCGAAGGCCTCGAGGTGCCTGGCGTCGACCAGCGCGCACGCCGGCTCGCAGTAGTCGAGGAGGGTGGCCAGCTTCTCCGGCTTCTGGGCCGGGTTGACCATGATCGCCACCGCGCCGATCTTGAGGATCCCGAACAGGCTCGCGACGAACTCGGGGCCGTCGGAAAGGAGGAGGAAGACCCGCTGCTCGCGGCGGAGGCCGGCCCCGCCGAGCGCGTTGCCGTAGCGGTTGGCCAGCCTCTGGACCTCGGCGTAGGTGAGCTCGCCGCCGTCGAGTCTCAGAGCGACGCGTTCGCCCAGTCCTTCACGCACCCGCGCGTCGAGGAAATAGTCGGCGATGTTGAATCGCTCGGGGGGCTCGAAGCGGGGGGGCGCCACGAGCTCGATTCTACTCACCTCGGCTCGCGAGCCGGCCAAGTGTCGGGCCGACTCCGCCCGATCGCGGTGCGCCGGCGGGGGAAGCGAGGCCTCCTACGTCAGGAGGGCGGGGCCCCGCCAGACGAGCAGTGCGCCCAGCACGATCAACAGCAGCCCCGAGGCGGCGAGCGCCCCCCGGTACCACCGCCCGGTCAGGAAGCGCCGGCCGGCGGCGGTCATCCAGGCGAGGAGGATCTTGCAGCCCACCAGCAGGGAGTAGAAGACCGCGAGGAACCCGAGCGCCAGAGCCGGCGCCTCGCGCCAAGCTCCGACCAGCAGAGGCCCGCCGACCGAGAGCCAGAAGATCCAGGGGTGTGGATTCAGCACGTTGACCAGCGCGCCGCGGCCAAGATCGAGAGCGGCGGTGCCGCCGCCGGCGTCGACCCGCAGCTCACCGCGCGCCGAGCGCAGGGTCTGGACGCCGAGCCAGACCACGAAGAGTCCGCCCAGGATCGTGATCGCGGTCAACCAGGCCGGCGGCAGATCCTTGAGAACGAAGAGCGCGAGCGCGATGATCGGGCCGTCGGTGAGCGCCGGCGCGATCGCCACCCGCAGGCCGGCGCCGAAGCCGCGCTCGAGGGTCGAGGTGACGACCAGGGTCAAGAGCGGACCTGGGCTGATGCCGGCGGTGAAGCCGAGCGCGAGCGCGGCGGCCAGGACCTCCATGAGGCGAGTATGCTGTCATCGCCTTCGCCCCCCGCCTACCCACCGGCGCGGCGCGCGCGCTGCGCCGATGTGCTGTGATCGTCTCGGAGGAGAGTGAGATGGCTCGGGGAAGGTTGGGCGGTCCGGCGTTCGCTGCACTGGTCGAGCGGCAGATGCGCAACTGGGAGCTAGCGCGGTCGCAGCGCCTGTCGAGGCCGGCCGGCGAACGTCACGAGGTCGAGGACTTCGTCTGCGTCTCGCGCATGGTCGGGGTCGGCGACGCGATCCCCAAGCTGCTCGCCGAGCGTCTCGACTGGCCGGTCTTCGACCGCGAGATCCTCACCACCATGGCCGGAGACGACCGGCGCCGGCGCCAGATCTACGCCTCGATGGACGAGCGCGACGTCGGGTGGTGGGAGGACGTGCTCAACCCACTGATCCGGGACGGCCTCACTCGCAACGACTACTTTCACCGCCTCTGCCGCACGGTGCTGTCACTCGCGCGCCAGGGCTCGGGTGTGTTCATCGGTCGCGGGCTCGATCGGGTGCTGCCCGAAGACCTCGGCTTCCGGGTGCAGCTGATCGCGCCGCTCGACCTCCGGGTGGCCCGCTTCGCCGAGGCGCACGATCTCGACGCGGACGCGGCGCGTCGCGAGATC
>JAHEKO010000573.1 GCA_024638355.1 Acidobacteriota bacterium | reverse complement strand
GCCCTCTCGCCGTCCATCGGCGCTACGATCTCCGGGTCCGTCTTGACGTAAAGGAGTCTATGGACCTCATTCATATCGGGGCGTCGCTGGCCTTCGCGCTTCTGCACCTGCTGCTCTTCGCCTTCTTGCGGCGCGAGCAGGGGAACCTCTACTTCGCCCTCTTCGCGCTCGGCTTCGCCGGCATGACGTGGGGCGGTCACCTGCTCGGGCAGCCCGACGATTCCTTCCAGACCCTCCTGCGCTTCACCCTCACCTGCGGGATCCTCCAGGCCTTCGCTCTCGAGCGCTTCGCCCATCTGGTCTTCCTCGACCGCAGCCCGCGCTTCTTCGTCGGGCTTCTGGCCTGGGGAGCCGGGGTCGTGGCCTGGGTCTGGCTCGTCCCGCCGGAGGGGCTCCGCATTCAGCCGGTGATGTACCTGGCCCTGGCGACGACGCTCGAGCTGCTGCGCACCGTGGTGATCGCGGCCCGGCGGCCCCAGCGTCGGGGAGCCTGGTTGATCTACGTCGGCCTCGCCGCCCTGGCGCTCGCCGGCGCCCTCCAGAGCCTGATCTCGCTCGACCTGCTCGGCTCCGTGAGGATCGTCGCCTATCCCTATGGCGTGATGCTCTGCATCTTCTCGGTGTCGGTCTATCTGTCGCGTCGCTTCGCCAGCACGGTGCGCGAGCTGGAGCGGCAGCTCGAGGAGGTCCGGCGGCTCTCGGAACGCACCCTGCGGCAGGAGCGGCAGGCGAGACGGCGCGAGGTGGAGCGCCGCCTGCTCGAGGCCGAGAACGAGCGCAAGGGTCGGGAGCTCGACGAGGCGCGACGGTTGCAACTGTCGATGCTGCCCACCGAGCCGCCCGCGGTCGCGGAGCTCGACATCGCCTTCCGCATGCTCACCGCTACCGAGGTCGGCGGCGACTACTACGACTTCCGCTTCGGCGACGATGGAACGCTGATCCTGGCGATCGGCGACGCCACCGGCCACGGCCTCAACGCCGGGCTGATGGTGGCCTCGACCAAGAGCCTCTTCCAGGGTCTCGACGGCGGGCTCCCGCCGAGCGAAGCGCTGGCGCGGATCGACCGCGGACTCAGAGGAATGAACCTGCGCCGCATGGGAATGAGCCTTTGTCTGGCGAGCTGGCGCGACGGCCTTCTGCATCTCGCCTCGGCCGGAATGCCGCCCGCGCTCGTCTCGCGGAGAGCTCGAGGGGAGGTCGAAGAGTGCCTCTTCTCGGTGCCTCCGCTGGGTACGCTTGCGGACCACCCGTTCGAAGAGCGCAGCCTCGCGCTGTCGCCCGGCGATACCGTGCTGTTGGCCACCGACGGCCTCGCCGAGCTCCTCGATCCCGACGACAGGGAACTGGGGTATGCGGCCGTTTCCGAAGCCTTCGAGCGCGCCGCCGGAGGAAGCGCCGAGGAGACCGTTTCGGCTCTGCTCGAGCGAACCCGTCAATGGGCCGCGGGCCGTCCGCTGGCCGACGATCTCAGTCTGGTAGTGATCCGCGTGGCTCGAAGCGGAGTCGGGTAGCTCGCGCGCCTACCAACCCGCCCGGGTGGCTCGTGACGCGACGCCGGGCCGTACACTGAGACTGTCTCAATAGGTCGCAGCGGCGAGTCACTCCCAGAACGCGATGGACGGGCGCGGGGCCGGATCACCGCGGGCCTTGAAACCGGAGGACACGCGAGATGAGCGACGTATCGAAAGCACGACGGAAGGCCCTGAAGGCGATCGAGGGTGATCTGAAGAGGCTGGGATCCGTTCCCTCGGATGTCCAAGTGACTTCGGCGAAAGGAGTAGGCCGGCGCATCTTGTCCCTTCTCACGGGTCCGGGGTTCGGCGACACCGAGGAGGTGCTTTGCGTGTCGGCGGACGTGTACGACTGCCATGTCGAGATCGCCGTACCGATAGCGAAATGGGGCTTCACGCCGCCGTTTGTGATGGACGTTCATCTGCCGGTACCGATCGACTGCCGTGCCGAGTACCGGCGGGGAGCGTTGGGAAAGCGATGGCGCTGCGAGCCGAAGGACAAGGAGCACGTCGCCGCGCTGAAGAAGACCGTGCCGAAGGCGAGGATGAAGGAAAACCAGGTCAGCAAGAGGGTACCGGTCCAGTGCGAATACAAGGTCGACGTCGGCCACGCTTTCGAACCGGCGGAGGACGGCGGCACCCATTGGATGATCCACACCGCCTATGAGGGAGGATTCCTGAGCGGCGGCCATCGCCCCAGAGTCGGCAAGTACCTGGCAGCCGTCCCGGCCGTCAGGGAGATGCTCGAGGGGTGGCACGGAGCCGCTGCAGCCGGAGCCCGTCGGTAACGCGGTGCGGCTCCGGCGGATTCTGCAGTAGAGTCCCCGCGTGGAAGAGGCGGCTTCACGACGGGTGGCGCTGGTCACGGGCGGCAGCCGCGGGATCGGCCGCGCCGTGGTCGAAGAGCTGCTCGCGAACGGTTGGGAGGTGGCGCTCAGCTCGCGCTCGGCGGAGTCGCTGGGCGCCGCGCTCGGTGAGCTCGAGGCCGCGCACGGCGAGAGGGTGAGCGGCAGGGTCGCCGACGTGCGCGACGAGACCGCGGTCGAGGGTCTGGTTGCCTGGGTCGTCGAGCGGAGCGGCCGCCTCGACTGCCTGGTCAA
>JAHEKO010000092.1:3379-10291 GCA_024638355.1 Acidobacteriota bacterium | reverse complement strand
AAGTAGCTGATGAGCTCCTCGAGGTCTTCGAGGTGGTCGCGGAGCGGCGGCGTACGCACCGGGATCACGTTCAACCGGTAGTAGAGATCCTCGCGGAAGTCTCCTTCCTTGATCTCTTCTTCGAGATCGCGATTGGTCGCGGCGACGACCCGCACGTCGACCTGGACGACCTTCTGGGCGCCAACCGGCTCGACCTCGCCGTTCTGCAGGACGCGCAGCACCTTGGCCTGGGTGCGCGCCGACATGTCGCCGATCTCGTCGAGGAAGATCGTGCCGCCGTCGGCGGCCACGAACTTGCCGAGCTGCTTGCGCACCGCGCCGGTGAAGCTCCCCTTCTCGTGGCCGAAGAGCTCCGACTCGATCAGCTCCTCGGGAATGGCGGCGCAGTTGACCTGCACCAGGGGCTTGTCCCGGCGCGCGCTCTTGAGGTGGATGGCCCGCGCCACCAGCTCCTTGCCGGTGCCGCTCTCGCCGGTGATCAGAACGGTGGCGGGCGTGGGCGCCGCCTTGTCGATCACCGCCCGCAGCTTCTCGAGGGCCGCCGAGGAGCCGATCAGCTCGTCCGGCTCGACCCGGCCCTGGCGGCTGTCCTGCAGCAGCCGGTAGCTGTCGACGGCGTTGCGCAGGCTGACCAGCACGCGGTCGCGCTCGAGCGGTTTCTCGAAGAAATCGAAGGCGCCGCCCTGGGTAGCTTCTACCGCCGTCGCCACGTCGCCGTGGCCGGTGATGATCAGCACCGGCATGTCGTAGCCGCGATCCTGGATCGCCTTGAGCACCTGCAGCCCGTCCATCTCGGGCATCTTGATGTCGAGCAGCACCGCGTCGGGAGCCGCCTTGCGAATCGATTCGAGCGCCTCGCCACCCGCCGCCGCCTCGCGCACCCGGTAGCCCTCGTACTCGAGGATCATCCGCAGGCTCTCGCGAATCGATTCCTCGTCGTCGACGACCAGGACGGAAGCCCGGTAACTCGTCTTGGAGTCGGCCATTGCGCGAAGAGTATATGTAGAGAAACTTCGGGCCGGCTCCCCTTTTCTCTTCGGGGAGCCGGCCCTGATGAACCGAAGCGAGGTTCCAGCCCTTGCGGGCGTTAATCCTTATTCAGGCATACGCGGGAAGACGAACTGCGGCGGAATCTCGCGCCCGCCGGCGAAGCGGCGGATGTAGATCCGCAGCCGCGAGCCGGCAGGGGCGCTCTGCACCGCCTCTTCGAACTCCTCGACGTTCGAGATGTCGGTGTTGTTGACCTTGGTGATGATCGAGATGAACTGGCCGACCCGCACGCCCTCGTCGTAGAGCGGGCTGCGCGGCGAGACCGACGTGATCCAGACTCCGGCCAGTTCCTCGGGAATCCGGTGGGAGCCGCGGGTGTTGGGCGTCAGGTCCTGATAGCGGATGCCCAACCACTCGATACCGCCCTCGGTCTCCTCGCTGTCGTCGTCGGCGTCCTCGCCGTCGGCCGGCCGCTCGACCAGCTCGACCTCGAGATCGATCTCTTCGCCTTCGCGCAGCACGCCGAGGATGACCTTGGCGCCGGGGCCCTGGGTCGACACGTAGTCGATCAGGTCGCGCGTGTTGCTGATCGCCTCGCCGTCGACCGTCAGGATCACGTCACCCGGCAGGAGGCCGGCGAGATCCGCGGGCAGCCCGTCCTGAACGTTGTTGACCAGGGCGCCGTCGGTGGAATCGAGACCATAGGCTTCGGACGCCGCCCGATCCAGGTCGTTCACGCCGATGCCCAGGTAGCCGCGGCTCACTTTCCCGCTGTCGCGTAGCTGCGGCAGGATGCGCTTCAGAATGTCGACCGGCACGGCAAAGCCGATGTTCTCGGAGCCGAAGTTGATCGCGGTGTTGATACCCACGACCTGGCCGCTCATATTGATCAGCGGGCCGCCGGAGTTGCCGAAGTTGATCGCCGCGTCGGTCTGGATGAAGTTCTCGAACGACTGCGTCTCCTGGCTGATGTTTATCCGCCGATTCTTGGCGCTTACCACGCCCACCGTGACCGTATCCTCGAGCCCCAGCGGGCTTCCCACGGCCATCACCCACTCGCCGACGCGCAGCTGCTGGCTGTCGCCGAGCGGCAGATAGGTCATGCCGCCGCCGTTGGGCGGATCGATCTTCAGCAGGGCGAGGTCGGTCGCCGGGTCGGTGCCCTGCACCTCGGCCTCGAACTCGGCATCGCCCAGATGGATGATGATCTCGTCGGCTCCCCGCACGACGTGATTGTTGGTCACGATCAGGCCGTCGGCGCTGATGACGAAACCGCTGCCGCCCGAGTCGGAGCGGAACTCCTGATCCTGCTCGGGCCCCTGGTCGCGCCGCCGCGGCCCGAAGAAGAACTCGAAGGGATCGTTCCCCCGGCTGCGTGAGCTCTCGAAGGAGTGCGTCTCCACCGACACGACGCCGGCCGAGACCTGATCGACCAGGTCGGCCAGACTCGGTAGACCGGAGACGACGGCTGCCGGTACCTCCTGCGGCGCGGGCTCGGGCGCGCCGACGCTCGGCGTCGTAAGGTCGAGGCTGCCGGCGACGACCATGCCGAACACGACGGCTCCGAAGACCAGCAACAGTGTCAGGGGACGGCGGCTCGGTGAATCACTCATAGTCGGTTCGGGGCTCCTTTTTCTTGCGTGTCGGCCGCGGGCCGAATTCTCTTCGAACCGTCAGGTAAGCAAGCGCCTTGCCAGCCTACGACCCGGATCGCAGAGAGGTTTCCCCGCCGGCCGCGACCCGGCGATTCACCCGCGCTCGGCGACGCTGCCAATATGGCAGAGGCTACCCGAGAAGTGGGTCCCTTTGTTTCGCCCGGGGCGGAAGGGCTCCTCCGGCGCGCAGAGGCTGCCCGCGGTCGCAGCCCGGGCACCGGCTCGATACCCGCGCGGCGGCCGGGCAGCCGCTGCCCCGGACGTGACAATCGGACCCACTTCCGCTATTCGCGGCGTCTTGTGCCCGAGGTGACCCTGACCTATAATCTCGAAGCTCACGTCTAACGACGTAAGAGAGTGGGCGGTGGGCGCCCACTTTTTTTATTGCCTGAAAGACGTCGATGCAAGCGGAAACGACAGCCCGAATGACAACCACGACTCTGGATCAGAAGCTGCGTCAGGAGCTCGAGGCCGCGGCGGCCCGCTCCGGCTGCGAGCTTTTGGATGTACAATTCGGAGGCGGCGTGCTCCGCGTGGTGCTCGACCGGGAGGGTGGCGTGACACTCGAGCATTGCGAGGCCGTCTCGCGGGAGCTCTCGGCTCTCCTGGATGTCGAGGACTTTGGCGCGGGCCGGTACACGCTGGAGGTTTCCTCACCTGGATTGGATCGCCCGCTCTACGGCCTCGACGACTACGAGCGCTTCGCCGGTAGCCTGGCAAAGGTCACCTGGCGCGGAGAGGCGGGCAAGCGAACCGACCTGCTCAGGCTCGAGGGCGTTGCCGGCGGAACCGACGATGCCAAGATCGTCGTGACCGACGCCGACACCTCCCGGCGAGTCGAGATCCCGCTCGCCAGCATCGAGACCGCGCGACTGGAACCAGAACTCTAGGACCTAGCAAATGCCACAGACAATCGCACCCGAATTCAACCTCGACGAGCTGCTCCAGCAAGCGGCCCGCGAGAAGGACATCGATATCGATCGGTGGATCTCCGCCCTGGAAGACGCCATGGCCTCGGCCGCCAAGAAGCAGCATCGGATCAAGGCCCCGGTGCGCGCGGTGCTCGACCGCGCGACCGGCAAGTTCGAGGCCTTCATCGTCAAACAGGTGGTCGAAGAGGTCGAGGATCCGCTGGCCGAGTGGACCGTCGACGAGGCGAGAGACGAGAAGCCCGACGCGGTCGCCGGCGAGGAGATCCACATTCCGATCTCCACCGAGGGCCTGGGAAGGATCGCGGCCCAGTCCGCCAAGCAGGTTCTCTACCAACGGGTCCGCGAGGCCGAGCGCGAGAAGGTCTACAACGAGTTCATCGATCGCTCGGGTGAGGTGGTCAACGGCACCGTCAAGCGCTTCGAGCGCGGCGAGATCATCGTCGACCTCGGACGCACCGAGGCGGTGGTGCCCCGAAGCGAGCAGGCTCGGCACGAGCGCTACAGCCAGGGTGAGCGGATCCGAGCGGTCATCATCGAGGTGCACAAACAGCCCAAGGGGCCGCAGATCGTCCTTTCGCGCACCGACCCGCGACTGCTGGTCAAGCTGTTCGAGATGGAGGTGCCGGAGATCTTCGACGGCACGGTGCAGATCAAGGCCGCCGTTCGCGCCCCGGGCGAGCGCGCCAAGGTCGCGGTCTTCAGCCGGGAGCGCGACGTCGACCCGGTCGGCGCCTGCGTGGGCATGAAGGGCTCGCGCGTCCAGTCGATCATTCGCGAGCTGCGCGGCGAGAAGATCGACATCATCGAGTTCAGCGACGACCTCGTCACCTTCGCCCAGAGTGCCTTGGCGCCGGCGCGCATCACCCGCGTCTCGGTGACCCACCAGGGCGAGGTTCCGCACCTCGACGTGATCGTCGAGGACGAGCAGCTCTCGCTGGCCATCGGCAAGCGCGGCCAGAACGTCCGGCTGGCGGCCGAGCTGCTCCACGCCAAGATCGACATCAAGAGCGAGACCGACGTCAAGGACGAGGTCGCAGACGCCCTGGCCAAGATGCTGCAAACGGCGATGGACGAGGAGGCCGCCACGGCCGAGCCGATCCGGTTCGACCTCGCTTCGGCGCCCGGGGTGGGGGCGCGAACCGCCGCCGTCCTCGCCGAGAAGGGCTTCGACGACCTCCAGAAGCTGCTGGCCACTCCCGCCGAAGAGCTCGAGGCGGTCGAGGGAGTCGGGCCGAAGACCGCGCAGGCCATCCTCGAATGGGCGGTGCAGTTCGACACCGAGGCCACAACGGACGAGGCCGCCGCTGCGAGCGAGAGCGAGGGCGAGGCCGAGAGCACGGAGAGCTCCGAAGAGGCGATCGACGACGGCGACTTCATGGCCGCTCTGAGCCGCGCGCTCAAGGAGGCGGAAGAGCCCGAGGACGAAGAGGCGGCCGCCGAGGCCTCCACCGACGAGGGCATCGAAGCGGACGACCCCGAGGGCGACAAGGCCGACTAGGCCCGGGCAAGGAGTAACAGCTACACCATGGGAAAGATTCGGGTCAAAGACCTGGCCCAGATGATGGGCATCGCCAACCAGGACCTCGTCTTCAAGTTGAAGTCGATCGGGGTCCGGCTGGAGGACGAAAATCCGACGATCGACTCCGACGTCATCGAGGCGGTGCTCCACGGCAAGAGCCTGCGCAATCCGCGCGAGGTCATCCTGCGCGACAAGGAGGCCAAGGCCGCCGCGCCCGCGGCTCCGCGCCGCCGGCCGCCGACGCGCCGCATGCCGGCCTCACCGCGCCGGCCGCTCCGCCGCCGACCGATGATCCAGAAGGTGGAGCCGCGGATCAAGACGATCCCGGTCACCGAGACCAAGAAGCCGGAGCCCGCTCCGCCGGCCGCGGAGGCGAAACCGGCAGCTACCGAGACGGCGGCCCCGCCGACTCCCCCGCCCACGGCTCCGCCCCAGGCGACGCCGCCCGTCGAAGAGACCAAGGCGACGCCCGCGGCGACGCCGACCGCCAAAGCCGCGCCCAAGAAGAAGCTCGACCCTACGGCCCGGCGCAAGCGGCGCTCCCAGCGCAAGAAGCAGGCGCAGGAGGTGCCCGGCCTGACGTTCAAGGAGGGCGCTCCGGACGGCGTCGTCACGGTATCCGAGGGGATGACCGTCCGCGACTATTCGGAGAAGCTCGGCGTCAAGGCCAAGGATCTGCAGCAAGCGCTCTTCAAGCGGGGCGCGATGGCGACCATCAACCAGGTGCTCGATACCGACCTGGCGATCGAGGTTGCCGCCGACCTCGGCGTGGAGGCGCGCGTGGTCTCCTTCGAGGAAGAGGTGCAGATCCAGGACACCATGGAGCGCGACGAGAGCGAGGGGGAGGAGATCCCGCGCGGCCCCGTCGTCACCATCATGGGCCATGTCGATCACGGCAAGACGACGCTGCTCGATCACATCCGCTCGTCCAAGATCACCGAGGGCGAGTACGGCGGCATCACCCAGCACATCGGCGCCTACCAGGTCGAGACCGACCACGGCAAGATCGTGTTCCTCGACACCCCGGGTCACGAGGCGTTCACCCTGATGCGCGCGCGCGGCGCCCGGGCGACGGACATCGTCATCCTGGTGGTCGCGGCCGACGACGGAGTCATGCCGCAGACCAAGGAGGCAATCGACCACGCCAAGGCGGCCGACGTCCCACTGGTCGTCGCGATCAACAAGATCGACAAGGACAACGCCAATGTCGATCGCGTGAAGAAGGAGCTGGCCGAGACCGGCGTTCAGGTCGAGGATTGGGGCGGCGACGTCGTGTCGGCCGAGATCTCGGCGCTCAACGGCAAGGGAGTTCCCGAGCTGCTCGAGCTGGTGCAGCTGACCGCCGACCTGCTGGAGCTCGGCGCCGATCCGACCCTGCTGGCCCACGGCGTCGTGCTCGAGGCTCGCAAGGAGGCAGGGCGCGGCATCGTGGCGACCGTCCTGGTGCAGACCGGCACCCTCAACGTCGGCGACGTCTTCGTGGCCGGAGCCACCTGGGGTCGTGTGCGGGCGATGAGCGACGACCTGGGCCGCAAGATCGACGTCGCCGGGCCGGCAACGCCGGTCGAGGTCACCGGCTTCGGCGACGTGCCCGAGGCCGGCGACATGTTCCAGGTAGTCGGCGACGAGTCCAAAGCCCGCGGCATCGTCGAGTTCCGGCAGCAGGAGATGCGACAGCGCGAGCTGGCGCCGGCCCCGTCGCGCGTGTCCCTCGAGCGGCTGTTCGACAACATTCAGGACGGCGGGCTCAAAGAGCTTCTGGTGGTCCTCAAGGCGGACGTCCAGGGCTCGGTGGAGGTGCTGACCGATACGCTGC
>JAHEKO010000092.1:0-3279 GCA_024638355.1 Acidobacteriota bacterium | reverse complement strand
CCGTCGCGCGTGTCCCTCGAGCGGCTGTTCGACAACATTCAGGACGGCGGGCTCAAAGAGCTTCTGGTGGTCCTCAAGGCGGACGTCCAGGGCTCGGTGGAGGTGCTGACCGATACGCTGCAGAAGCTCTCCACCGACCAGGTCCAGATCCAGCAGATCCGCGCCGGAGTCGGCGCGGTGACGACCGACGACGTGCTTCTCGCCTCGGCGTCGAACGCCGTCATCGTCGGCTTCAACGTGCGGCCGGAGAAGAAGGCTTCGGACCTCGCCGCCAAGGAGGAGGTCGACATCCGACTGCACACGGTCATCTACGAGCTGAGCGACGAGATTCGCAAGGCCATGACCGGCCTGCTCGAGCCGACCTTTCGCGAGGTGGTGCGCGGCCGCGCCGAGGTGCGCGAGCTGTTCAACATACCCAAGCAGGGTACCGCCGCCGGCTGCCACGTGGTCGAGGGCACGGTGCCGAGAAACGCCAGTGCCCGACTCCTGCGCGACAACGTGGTGGTCTGGGAGGGCGGCCTCGCCTCGCTGCGCCGGTTCAAAGACGACGTGGCCGAAGTCCGCACCGGCTTCGACTGCGGCATCCGCCTCGAGCGGTTCCAGGACATCAAACCGGGCGACATCATTGAGGTCTATCAGCGCGAAGAAGTGGCCCCCACCCTCTAACCCGTTTCTCCTCCGCCCGCGGCGGTCGCCGCGGGCGCCCGTCAGGCCAAGATGACATTCGCTCTCGTTGTCGCCCGCCTGCACCTCCCCCAAGCACGTAGCCTCAAGCAGAAACGACGGGTGATCAAGAGTCTCATGGACAGGATTCACCAGCGCTATCGAATCTCCATCGCGGAGACGGCTTTCCACGACGCGCACCAGCGCGCCGAGATCGCCATGGCGATCGTTCACCGCAGCGAGCACGAGCTGGACAAGATCGTGGCGGGCGTGCGCCGTCTGTTCGATCTGGAGCCCGAAGCCGAGGTGACCGAGTGGCTGCCCGAGCTCCTGGAAGGAGCATCGTGAGCCGCCGCACCCACCGGGTGGAGGACCTCCTCCGCGCCGAGCTCTCGTCTCTGATTCTCCGCCGCATGAACGATCCGCGCGTTCGACTGGCTTCGATCAGCCACGTCGACGTGAGCCCCGATCTCAAGCGCGCCCGCGTCCTGCTGTCCGCCCTGGGCAGCGATCGCGAGCGCCAGGAATGTCTCGAAGCGCTCCGGCATGCCCGCGGCTTCCTCCGCACCCAGCTCGCGCGCGGCCTGCGTCACATGAAGTCGATTCCGGAGCTGCTCTTCGAGCTCGACGAGGGTCCCGAATACAGCCAACACATCAGCTCGATCCTGGAGGATCTCGATATCCATGACTGACACCCCCGAAGATCTGCTGCGCGAGCTCCGCAACCACGAGCGCTTTCTGCTCACCAGCCACGCCAATCCCGACGGCGACGCGATCGGCTCCGCCGTGGGCCTGGCCCGGATTCTCCGCGGTCTGGGCAAGGGCACGGTGATCTGGAATCGCGACGCCACACCGCGGGTCTATGAGGCCCTGCCGGGAAGTGCTCGCATTCACCAGGGAGAGGAGCCGCCACCCGGGTTCCCCGACGGCTTCGACGCCCTGATTACGCTGGAGTGCCCGACTCTCGAGCGTTCGGGCCTCGAGGGCCAGCTCGACGGCAAGCTGCCGATTCTCAACATCGATCACCACCTCGGCAACGAGCAGTACGGCAAGGTGAACTGGGTCGACACCGCGGCGCCCTCGCTCGGCGAGATGATTCACCGGCTGGCGCGGGCGCTCAACGTCTCGCTCGACGCGCAGACCGCGACGTCGCTCTACCTCACTCTGGTCACCGACACCGGCAACTTCCGCTTCGCCAACGCCACCGACCGCGCCTTCGAAGCCGCCGCCGAGTTGGTCAAGGACGGAGCGCAACCGCAAGAGGTCGCGCGCTGGCTCTACGAGAGCCAGCCCGAGTCGGCGGTACGCCTGCTCGGCGAGGCGCTGCAGACGCTCGAGGTCAGCGCCGAGGGCCGGGTCGCGACCCTGCTCCTGACGAAGGAGATGGCGGAGCGCGCGGGCGCGAAGCCGGGCGACTCGGAGGGCCTCATCGACGTTCCCCGCTCGATCGCCGGCGTACGCGCCGTAGCGGTGGTCCGCGAGATCGGCCCCGGCCAGTGCAAGGTCTCGATGCGCAGCCGTGGCGATCTCGACATCGAGCGAATCGCCCGCGCCCACGGCGGCGGGGGCCACCGCAACGCGGCCGGCTTCGCCCTCGATGGCGAGTGCGACGCCGTCCGAGGCGAAGTGGCCCGCGAGCTGGAAGAGGCCCTGGGAAGCGCATGACGGACGGGCTCCTTCTGGTCGACAAGACGACCGGATGCACCTCCCACGATGTCGTGCGGCGGGTGCGGCGGCTGTTCGGCCAGAAGAAGGTGGGCCACTGCGGCACCCTCGACCCCGCGGCGACCGGCCTGCTGGTGCTGACACTGGGCAAGGCCACACGGCTCACGCGATTCCTGATCAGCGCGCCCAAGGTCTACGCCGGGACGATCCGCTTGGGCGTGACGACCGACACCTACGACGCCTCCGGGCAGGTGATCGAAGAGCGTTCGACCGATGGCGTCACCGAGGCGGGCATTGCCGAAGCGATGGCCGCGGCGGTCGGCACTTCGGAGCAGGCGGCGCCCGCCTACAGCGCCAAGAAGGTCGGTGGCGTGAAGTACTACGAGCTGGCGCGGCGCGGCGAGGAAGTGCCGGAGAGCCACAAGGAGATCACGGTCTTCGACTTCCAGCCCACCGGGCCCCTGGCGAACGACCAGATCCCCTTTCGCCTGGCCTGCTCGTCGGGGACCTACGTCCGCAGTCTAACCTACGACCTCGGACAGAAGCTCGGCTGCGGCGCCCACCTGGCCTCGCTCGAGCGCCTTCAGGTCGGGCCCTTCCGGCTCGAAGACGCCGTCGACCTGGACAGCCTCGGAGACGAGCCCGATGTCGACGACCTGCCGGAGAACGCCCGGATCGAGTTCGATCGGATACCGCTCCCCTTCAGCGAGGTCGAGACCGACGCCCAGCAAGAGCGGCGGATCACCCACGGTCAAACGGTGCTCTTCCGCGAGCTCGACTGCGCCGAGGGCGACTGGGTCAAGCTGGTCAACCGCGCCGAACAACTGATCGCGGTCGGCAGCGTCACCGAGCGCATCGGAGAGTCCGGAGTCGGCGTCGTCCAGCCCCGCATCGTTTTCAAGAACTAGGGCGAAAGAACAAAGGAATCCTGTGGTACTATCGCTCGGTTTG
>JAHEKO010000572.1 GCA_024638355.1 Acidobacteriota bacterium | reverse complement strand
TGAGAGCGGCCTCGTTCGACTTCTTCTCGCGCTTGAAGTAGCCGGCGAGAATGTAGCTCGACAGCGCCATCAGCTCGAGAGAGATCCAGATCGACAGCAGGCTGTAGCCGCTGACCATGAAGAGCATGCCGGTTGCCGCGAACAGGATCAGCGCGTAGTACTCGCCGGGGCGGTAGCCGCCCTCCTCGAGAAACCTCCCCGAGATGGCCACCGTCAAGGTCGTCGCCACCAGCAGCAGCAGCTTCACGAAGAGCGCGTAGCCGTCGAGAACGAACATGCCGGAGAGAAACGGCTCCGGCCCGCCCGCCCTACCCTGCGCCCAAAGCACCAGCACGGCCGTCGCCACGAGGGTCAGGAGCGCCACCGCCGCCGCCGGGCGATTGCGCACGCCGCGGCCGATGGAGCCCGCGATCAGCAGCAGCATGGCGGCGATCGCGAGGAAGATCTCGGGCGCGAGGAGCCAGAACTCCTGGGGATCGATCATCTGCTAGAGAACTCTCACTGTCCGGTCGCCACCTTCGGAGCGGGGGTGGCGGGTACGGCCGGAGGCACTTGCGCCGACTCGGCCTGGGTCTGGAGGCTCGGGTTGGCGGCCTCGACGATGTCCACGACGTAGTTCACCGGCTTCTCCATCGCCCGGAAGAAGGGCTTCGGGTAGAGGCCGATCCAGAAGCAGAGAAGGACCAGCGGCACCAGATACAGCAGCTCGCGGCCGTTCAGATCGTCGAGGTTCTCGTTCTCGGGGTTTGTCAGGGGGCCGAAGAAGACGCGCTGATACATCCAGAGCATGTAGGCCGCGCCGAGCACGATGCCGAGGGCGCCCCACACCGCCCACCACCAGACGCGGTTGAAGGCGCCGACCAGGATGGTGAACTCGCCGACGAAGCCGTTGAGCGTCGGCAAGCCGATCGAAGCCATGGTGATGATCAGGAAGATGGTCGCGAACGCGGGCATTTTCGACGAGATGCCGCCGTAGTCGGCGATCAACCGCGTGTGACGTCTCTCGTAGATGACGCCGACGAGAAGGAACAAGGCGCCGGTCGACAGGCCGTGGTTGATCATCTGCAGGATGCTGCCGTTGATGCCCGCCGGGTTGAGGGCGAACATGCCGAGCATCACGAACCCGAGGTGGCTGACCGACGAATAGGCCACCAGCTTCTTCATGTCCTTCTGCGCCATCGCCACGAGCGCGCCGTAGACGATGCCGACGATCGACAGACCGACCATCCAGGGCAGGAGCTCCCAGGTCGCCTGCGGCAGGATCGGCAGAGAGAAGCGGACGAAGCCGTAGGTGCCCATCTTCAGGAGCACGCCGGCCAGGATCACCGAGCCCGCGGTGGGCGCTTCGACGTGAGCGTCGGGCAGCCAGGTGTGGAACGGAAACATCGGCACCTTGATGGCGAAGCCGACGAAGAAGGCGAGGAAGACCCAGAACTGGAGCTCCGGTGGGATCCCGAGCCCGATCTCGTGGAACTGCGGAATGAAGAAGGTTCGCGGATTGCCCAACCCTTCGAAGCCGAAGAGCCCGGTCGAGTTGTAGAAGTAGAGCGCCAGGATGCCGAGCAGCATCAGGACCGAGCCGACCAGCGTGTAGAGGAAGAACTTGATCGCCGCGTAGAGCTTGCGCGGCCCGCCCCAGACGCCGATCACGAAGTACATCGGCAGCAGCATGACTTCCCAGAAGACGTAGAAGAGGAAGAAATCCATCGCCATGAAAACGCCCAGCATGCCGGTCTGCAGCAGCAGCATGAAGACGTAGTACTCCTTCTGGCGGACCGTGATCGCCGACCAGGAGGCGAGGAAGGCGAGGACCCCGAGCAGGGTGGTCAGAAGCACCAGCAGCAGCGCGATGCCGTCGATGCCGAACTCGTAGCGGACTCCGAGCGTCGAGATCCAGGCGGCGCTCTCGCGGAACTGGAAGAGCTCCCCCTGCGGATCGAACTCGAACCAGAGCGGCAGGGAGAGCAGGAAATCGAGCGTCACCACGCCGGTGGCGAACTTCTTGATCGCCGCGTTGTCGCCGCCGCGCATGAAGAAGATGACGATGAGCGCTCCGATCAACGGCACGTAGCAGACGATGCTGAGGATCGGAACCTGATGAACCCAGTCGAACATGGTGACTCCTAGAGCTGAGACGGACTCCTAGACCACACGGAAGACGACGAAGAAGCAGACCAGCGCGAAGAGCCCGATGGCGACCACCAGGGCGTACTGAGAAACCAGCCCCGTCTGCAGGGTGCGGAGAAAGCGCGACCAGAGCTTCAAGATCCAGCCGACCAGATTGACCAGCCCATCGACGAAGTACTTGTCGAAAAAGCCCGAGACGAGGGCGCTGGCCACCGTGAGGTGCCGGCTGCCCATGACCAGAAAGCCATCGATGAAGCTCGCGTCGAAGCGGAAGAGCCCGCGCGCCGACGACCAGGTGCCGTTGATCACGGTCTTGTCGTAGAGCTCGTCCACGTAGTACTTGTTGAGCAGCAGAGTGTGCACGGCCGGCGACCGGGCCGCCCACTCCTCGCCGCCGGCGAGCCCGCGGCGCTTCCAGATCGAGGCGGCGATCAGGATGCCGGCCACCGCCACCGCGACCGAGACCGCCATCAGCAGGAGCTCGGTG
>JAHEKO010000571.1 GCA_024638355.1 Acidobacteriota bacterium | reverse complement strand
GCCGCCGACAAGCTCCTGACCTCGGCGGCGTTTATCTCCCTGGTCGAATTGGGGCTGGCGCCGGCCTGGATGGTGGTGGTCATCATCGCGCGTGAGTTCGCGGTGTCGACTCTGCGCAGCGTCGCCGCCGCCGAGGGGCTCGTGCTGGGCGCCATCTGGTCGGCGAAGCTCAAGACCGTACTCCAGGTGGTGTCGATCTCGCTCCTGATCATCTACAACCTGCTGGGCAGCTTCGAGCGCCTGGCGCCGCTCTCCCTCTGGCTGGCGATGCTGGTCAGCCTCTACTCGGGCATCGAGTACTTCGTCAGGTTCGCCCCGCGGGTGTTCGGCGCCTTCCGCGATACGCCGGCCGAGTCGTGACTGCGCGTCGCGGCACCTCTGGAACAAGCCCGTTTTGGCCCTTCCCGGCTCCGCCTCCCAACGGCTGCTAGGACGCATCGCGCTCTTCGCCCGGCGGCGCTACCGCCTGGTGTTCGGCTGCACGCTGGCGTGCGTGCTGGTCTCGCTGCTGTTGGCCGCGCGGCTCGAGTTCGACACCGACGTCCTCGCTCTCCTGCCCCGTGACGATCCCACGGTGGAGGCGTTCCGCGAGGCGCTCGAAGCCTTCGGCAGCGTCGACTATCTGCTGGTGGTGGTGCGCATTCCGGAGGGCGTGCTGCTCGAGCCCTACGAGGCGTTCGTCGGCGAGCTCGGCGATCGATTGGTGGATCTCCCACACTTCGTCGAGGTGGAATACCGGATCGGCGACCTCGAGGAGCTGGTGACGACCCTGCTGCCCACTGCGCCGCTCTTTCTCGACCAGGAGCAGCTCGCTCGGCTCGGCGAGCGGCTGACGCCCGAGCGCCTCGAGCTGCGCGCCAAGGAGCTCAAGCGGTTGATCTCGACGCCGCAGTCTCTGGCGACCAAGAACCTGATCAAGCTCGACCCGCTGGGGCTGTCGAATCTCTTTCTGGATCGACTGACCGCCGCGCGCAGCGGGCTGTCGCTCGACTGGTCGAGCGGCTACCTGCTGTCGCGCGACC
Source organism: Acidobacteriota bacterium (assembly GCA_024638355.1). Taxonomy (GTDB): domain Bacteria; phylum Acidobacteriota; class Thermoanaerobaculia; order Multivoradales; family JAHEKO01; genus JAHEKO01. Next base: position 1,594 of record JAHEKO010000571.1, on the reverse strand, counting down.
ATCGGATGCTGCTGATGCTCACGAAGCCGGAGCGGCCGCCGCAGGATGTCGACTTCACCCGCGACATGGTGCGGGCGGTGGAGGCGCAGGTGGCGGCGCTGCGCGACGGTTGGTCCGAGTTCAGCGGCTCGAGCGATCCCGCACCGGAGGTGGCGCTGGGCGGACGCTACGTGATCGGACTCGGCGATGCCGAGCTGATCCGGCGCGACGTGATCGCCAACCTGGTGACGTCGGCGGCGGGCGTGCTGGTCCTCTTCCTGTTCGCTTTCCGGCGCCTCGGCGCCCTCGCCTACGCCTTCTTCCCGCTCGCCTGCGGGCTGGTGCTGACCTTCGGATTCTCGGCGCTCGCCTTCGGCCGGCTCAACTCGGCGACCAGCGGCACCGCGGCGCTGCTGATCGGCCTGGGCATCGACTTCGTCATCGTCTCCTACGGCCGTTTCGTCGAGGAGCGTCAGCGCGGCGGTACGCTCGAAGAGGGGCTGGCGAGGATGAGCGGCAGCAGCGGCCGCGCGGTGGTCGTCGGGGCGATCACCACCGCCGCGACCTTCTACGCCTTCGGCGTGACCGACTTCACCGGGCTCTATCAGATGGGCTTCCTGACCGGGACCGGAATCCTGTTCTGCATGCTCGCCGTGCTCGTGGTCTTGCCGGCGATGCTCGCCTGGAGCGAGGACCACCTGATCCGCCGCCGGCGTCTCCCCCGACTCTTCCTGCACGGTCTCGGCAGCGAGAGGGTGATTCGCTTCAGCCTCGAGCACCCGCGCGCGATGCTCGGCGCCGGCTTGGTCGTCACGGCCGCCGCCGCGGTGGCGGCCCTCGGAGTTCGCTTCGAGGACAGCGTCAGCACCATGCGCCCGCGCGGCAATCCGGCGGTCGAGCTGCGCGAGGAGGTTGCCAACCGCTTCGGCTTCGGCTTCGACCAGATGATGCTGGTGGTCGAAGACGTATCGTTCGAGGGCACGCTCGACACCGTTGCCCTGGCGGCCGCGGGTGGCCGGGGTTTGGTCGAGGAGGGGGTGCTGAACGGCGTCGACGACATCGGATCCCTGCTGCCGCCGCTCGGTCGCCAGCGCAAGGCGCTCGCCTGGCTCGAGGAGCAGCGCGCCGCCGGGCTGGACGCCGGAGGCGTGCGCGAGCTCTTTCGCGCCGAGCTGGCCGCAGCCGGCCTCCGCCACGAGCCGTTCGAGCCCGGGTTGGAGCTCCTCTACCAGGCGCTGGGGCGAACCCGGCCGATCGGGGTCGACGATATCGAAGCTTCGTCGCAGGCCACCGGTCTCCTCGAGCGCTACCTCCACCGGACCGAGACCGGCTGGCAGAGCGCCGTCTACCTCTACCCACCGCCGCGCGTCTGGCGGCGCGAGCCGCCGCCGGCGGCGGTCGATCTGGCCGCGGAGCTGGGCCCCGGAGTGCATCTGACCGGGGCCAACGTCGTCAGCCAGCTGCTCCGCACCCAGGTGCTGGAGGATGCCGTCGTGGCCACGGCGCTCGGCTTCGTGCTCGTCGCCATCCTGCTCTGGCTCGACTACCGGAGGGTCTGGGCGGTGGCGATGTCGCTGGCGCCCCTGGCCATGGGGATCTTCTGGATGCTGGGCGC
>JAHEKO010000570.1 GCA_024638355.1 Acidobacteriota bacterium | reverse complement strand
TCGATCAGAGGATCCCAGGTCCGCGAATCCTGGCCGGCACCGGCCGCGAGCACGATCGTCGGCCCTTCGCCGCGGTAGAGGCAGGCGTGGATCGAGCCCTCACCCACCGGCCCACATCCCTCTTGCCCGTACCCGGAGCTCACGACCGCCGCGAACGATGCGGCCCCGATCAATAGGATCCTTCGCCGCGCTCGGTTACTCACTGGTCCTGTCCTTGACCGGGCCCGTTCCAGCAGCCAGCACTCAGTCCCGCCCATAGGTCTGGAACAGAGCGCGCATCCGTGGAGACTCCCTCGGGTCGAGGGCACTCTGCTCACCCTCGTCGACCGACCAGCGGTGGAGCCACGACAAGCCGCGTTCACCAATGTAGTGGTCGGGGCTCGAGTAGGCTTCGTCGGTGAGCACGCTCCCAAGAGACTCGAACTCGTAGCCCCGCTCCCGAAGCAGCCGCACCACGTCTTCGATTCCGTCCGCATTGAGCGCGTTCGCATGGAGCAGGAGCACGTGCGGGATGTTCCGCCCAAAGCGCTCCTGCGACAGACGCTCGAAGTAGTCGACACTCTCGGAGAGGTGGGCGAGGTAGCCGGCCATGACCTCCGCCATCACGGCGCGATCGTCGCGAGCCTTGGCGCGGGCGTAGACCGAGGAATAGACCCATTCCTGATTGTCCATCGTCACGACTCCCAGGACGTAGTTCTTCGAACCCAGCCAAGCGCGGACTCGGGTCCATTTCTCGCGCGTGTTGCCGGCGTGGAGGTAGGGGTAGCGGAAGTAGCGCGGCCGTTGACCAGCCTCCTGGAGGAGCCCTTGCAAAACGCGTTCGCCGCGCTCGATGTCGGCGATGAAGCTCTCCGCCGTCTCATCGTTCAGGTCGACATGCCCAAAGGTGTGATTGCCGAGCTCCGCTCCGCTATCGATCCAGTATCGCAGCACGCCCGTGAGGTCCGCGTCCGAGAGCTGCTCGCAAAGGCGGCTCTCCGTCACGAAGCCGGCGACGGGCCATCCCTCGCGTCGGAATGGCGCGAGAATCCGTTTGGAGACCGCCAGGAGGCTCTCCGAAGAACACCGCTGCTCCGGCGTGAGCGCCGTCCCCGGCAGATCGTCGAAAGTAACCGCGACCCTTCTGTCGATCGAGCCCGAGATGCGGGCCGGCGGCGTCCCGGCGGGGTTGATCCCCTCCTCAGACGTCAGCGACACAGCGGCAACGAAGAGCCCGATGATCAGGCTGGCAGCTAGATTCACGCCGAACCCCCTTCCAAAAGCTGTCGACCCCAGTAACCTGAACCATATCGCTGCCGTCGGCGGCCGGAAGCGCATGGGAATCTAACCACCCACCTCGTGGCATCCCACGCGGCGCAGACGGTTTTGAGGAATGGCGAGATCCGACTGACGAGCAGGGCTGGCCGGCACGGCGATCGCTCCTTCCCTACTCTTCGAAATGGTCCTGCAGCGCGGCCAACAGATCGAGCTCGAGCTCCATTTGACGGATCACATGGTCGACCATCAGAACCGCGACTCGCGCTCCCGGCGCGTCCTGCGGGCGCTTTCGGAGGTGAACGAGCGTCTCGCGCTCGCGCTCGATCTCGCGTTCGAGAAGACTGCGCCGATCGGCCAGTATCCGCCGGCGAGCAGCGGGTCGAGCAAGCTCGGAGAGCGCGATCCAGGTCATGAACGGCGGAACCGATCTCTGCGCCGGCCAGTGGGGGGACGACAGAGCCGAGGTAAGCGCCCGCCTCCCCTCTGGAGTGATTCGCCACGTTCGTCGCTCGCGTCGCGTTTTGGGGTTCTTGCTTCCCGCGGGTCCGATCAGGCTCTGGCCGGCCAGCTTGCCTAGCGTGTAGTAGACCTGCGCTCGCGAAACGGCCGCCCAGTCCTCGACGTCACTCTGGCAGAGCCTCTTCCAGATCGCCTGACCGTGGGCGGGTGCCTCCCGCAGCACGACCAGTGCGACCAGATCGGCGTCGGTCAGGCGCCGTTTCGGACCCGGGCGGCGCCCCGCGGTCACTTGTCTCGAGCGCCGTCTACCGCTTCGACCGGCTGCTCGGGAACCTCGGCCAGCACGACGACGGCGCCGCAGGGGTCGCGATATCCGACTTCCTCGGAGCCGTAGAAGGTCTTCTGCCGCTTGATTGTCGGCTCGAGCCCACGCATTCGGTCGATCGCTGCGTCGAGGTCATCCACCTCGAGATAGAGCATGAAGCTCGGCGGGTTGGCGCGCGCTACGAGACCAGGTGACTCGGACTCGGCGCTGCTGAACGTCTGGAACATGAGCTCGTGCGCCCCGTTGCTGACAGCTGCGAACTGAGAGCCGGTCTCTCCGGGATTCTGAGCCGGCACGGCCATGGTCTGTTCGAAGCCAAGGCGCTCGGTGTAGAAGGCCGAGCATCCTTCGACATCGTCGGTTCTGGCCCAGGAGCCACGAGGATGCTTCTCCCGCGAGGGGAAACTGGTGCAGCAAGCCGAAGGTGTAGGCGGTCACCGCCGCCAACAGGCCGAGGCGCACGAGGACCACGGCGACGACGCTAATGAGCAGCACGTCTTACGCTGGGGCGCTCTGTTGAGGGTTGCCTACTAGTCCTTGACCGGAGGCGTTCGGATCGGAGTCGTGGACCTCGCTGC
>JAHEKO010000569.1 GCA_024638355.1 Acidobacteriota bacterium | reverse complement strand
CCTCCTCGAGCACCTCGTCGATCAGGCGCAGGAGGTCGGGCGAAGCGCGGCCCGAGCCCGCCTCGCGCTCGGCCAGGGTCACGCCTCCGCGGCCGACCGCGACGCTGATCCGCGGCGAGGCGCTGTCGACCGCCAGGAGGGCCGGGGGGGAGTCGCTATACTGATCCGCCATGCCCAGGTCCGCGCAGCTGACCCCCATGCTTCGGCACTATCTGGAGGTCAAGGCGCAGCATCCCGACGCGGTCCTGCTCTACCGGATGGGCGACTTCTACGAGGCGTTCTTCGAGGACGCCGTCGAGATCGCGCCCATTCTGGAGGTCGCGCTCACGGCCCGCAACAAGGGCAAGGAGAACGAGGCGCCGATGTGCGGCGTGCCGCATCATGCGCTGGAAGTCTATCTCGGCAAGCTGATTCGAGCGGGCCGGCGGGTCGCGATCTGCGATCAGGTCGAAGACCCGGCCGAAGCCAAGGGCCTGGTCAAGCGCGAAGTGACCCGGGTGGTGACGCCGGGCACCGTGACCGAGCCGCGGCTGCTCGAAGGCACCGACGACAACCTGCTGGCCGGGGCGATCTGGGACGGCACGGCGGGTGCCGGGGCCTTTCTCGATGTCTCCACCGGGCGCTTCTTCGTTCGCCGCTGGGCGGCGGTCGAAGAGCTCGTGCAGGATCTGGCGCTTCACCGGCCGCGCGAAGTCCTGGCCGAAGGCGAGCTGCCGGAGCCGGCCGAGCGCTGGATCGAGCAGCACGGCGTGTGCCGGACGGCGGCCGGGGAGGACCTCTGGCTCGACCCCGGGCGCGCGGCCGAAGAGCTCGAGCGGCACTTCGGCACCGCCACCCTCCGCGGTTTCGGGCTCGATGCGCGCGAGCCCGCCGTGCAGGCCGCGGCGCTGGCGCTGCGCTACGCCCAGGAGACGCAACGGAGTGATCTCTCTCACATCCGCTCGCTGGCCCTGCGCCACCCCGACGAGTCGCTCCTGCTCGACTCGGAGACCCTGGCCAACCTGGAGGTGTTTCGCAGCCTGCGCGAGGGCGGCCGGCGCGGCACGCTGCTCTCGGTGGTCGACAAGACGGTCACCGCCGCCGGCGGCCGGCTGCTCAAGGACTGGCTGAGGCGACCCCTGCGCGACGCCGGCGCGATCCGGGCGCGGCTCTCGGCGGTTGACGAACTGGTGGGGGAGGCCGAGCGCCGCGAACCGGTGCGAGCCGCCCTGGCGTGCATCGCCGACCTCGAGCGCCTGCTCGCCCGCGCGGTTCTGGGCAGCGTGATGCCGCGCGAGGCCGCGGCCCTGCGCGACAGCCTGGAGGCGACGCCGGGAATCCTGGCCGAAGTGGAGGGCTGCGAGGCCGAGCCGCTGGCGGAGATCGCCCGCGTCGACCCGCTCGCCGACCTCTGCGGCGAGCTCCAGCGCGTGCTCGCCGACCAGCCGGCGGCGACCCTGGCGCGAGGCGGCGTGATCGCCGCGGGGGTGGACGAAGAGCTCGACCGCTGCCGCTCGCTCGATCGCGACAGCAAGCAGCACGTGCTCGAGCTCGAGGGGAGAGAGCGGAAGCGGACCGGTATCGGCTCGCTCAAGGTGCGCTTCAACAAGGTGTTCGGGTACTACATCGAGGTCTCCAAATCGAAGCTGGAGCTGGTTCCGGAGGCCTACGTACGCAAGCAGACCCTGGTCAACGCCGAGCGCTACATCACTCCCGAGCTCAAGGAGCTCGAGGAGCAGATCCTCTCCGCCGAGGCGCGCGTGGCCGAGCTGGAGAGCGAGCACTTCGAGCGCTTGTGCGAGCGGATCGTGGCCGCCGGCGAGCGCCTGGAGCGGCTGGCGGCGGCGCTCGGGCGGCTCGACGTTCTGGCCGGCTTCGCCGAGGTCGCGGTCCGCTACCGCTATGTGCGGCCCTCGATCCGCGAGATCGGCGAGGCGATCGAGGTGCGCGACGGGCGGCATCCGGTGGTCGAGCGGCTGGCGGCCGAGGAGTTCGTCCCCAACGACGTCGAGCTCGGCCCCGACACGGGCGAGATCGTCGTCCTCACCGGCCCGAACATGGGCGGCAAGTCGACCTATCTCCGCCAGGTCGCCCTGATCGTCCTGCTGGCCCAGGCCGGCAGCTTCGTGCCGGCCGCCGAGGCTTCGCTCGGGCTGGTCGACCGCATCTTCACCCGCGTCGGAGCGAGCGACGATCTGACCCGCGGTGAATCGACCTTCATGGTGGAGATGGTCGAGACCGCGAAGATCCTCCACCAGGCGACCGCGCAGAGCCTGGTGATCCTCGACGAGGTCGGCCGCGGCACGGCCACCTTCGACGGCCTGTCGCTCGCCTGGTCCATCGTCGAGTCGCTGCACCGCGAGCCCCGGCCCAAGACGCTCTTCGCGACCCACTACCACGAGCTGACCGAGCTCTCCGCGCTGCTTCCGGGGGTGATCAACCGAACGCTCTCGGTCAAGGAGTGGGACGACAAGATCGTCTTCCTGCGCCGGGTCGTGCCGGGCAGCGCCGACAAGTCGTACGGCCTGCACGTGGCGCGGTTGGCGGGCATTCCGGCGCCGGTGATCGAGCGCGCCGGCCAGATCCTGGCCAATCTCGAGGCCCACGAGTACGACCTGACCGGCAAGCCCCGGCTGGCCCAGGGCGGCGA
>JAHEKO010000091.1 GCA_024638355.1 Acidobacteriota bacterium | reverse complement strand
CAACTCCAGAAGGGGCGCGAGCCAGCCCCGGACGGGGTGTGCTGGCCCTGTCCGTACCGCCGCTAGCGCCTCAACCGAAGAGAGGTCCGAGAATCCAGTGGATCGGGAAGAACAGCCAGTAGTCGTCGACGTATCGGACCAGGATCCACCAGGCGGCCACGCCGCACGCGACCGCGATGGCGGCCCGCACGCCGTTCGTCAGCCAGCCGAAGAGGTCGGCCAGGGCGAGCGCCAGCAGCACGAAGGTCGCGACCAGGGTCAGCAAGCCGATCGAGAACGAGCCCAGGAAGCTGCCGATCCATGAGGTGACGACGGCACCCCAGAGGTAGCGCCGCGAGGTCGAGATGGCGAGTCCGACGAAAGCGACGGTTGCGGCCAGAGAGCCGAGCAGGAGGATTGTCGGCAAGAACACGGAAGACCACTCCCCGTTGGAGAGTACCCCTCAGGTCGATCGCCGGGCGGAGAAGTCGGGCCGGTCGCCGGCGCGAATCGCCGCCGCCCACGCTTCGAGGCGACCCGACGAGCCCTTCCAGAAGCGGCTACAGCGCTCGAGATAGTCGAGCACCGCCTCGCGCTCGCCGGCGTCGAGCAGCTCCGCGGCGAGGGTCATGCTCGGCCCGAAGCTGGCCAGCTGGGGAGAGCCGTGGGTGCCGCCCGCCGCGAGCAGGTGCTCGACGGCGCCCTCGACGTCGCCGCGCCCGAGCGCCGCGTGGCCGAGAATCAGATGGGCGTGATGTATGGCGTTGCCGGCGTTCCAGTCGGTCGGCCAGCGAACGTCGGCACGGAGAAGCTCCCGCGCCAGGCGCTCGGCCAGCTCGACTCTGCCGGCCCGCAGGGCGACCCAGGCGATCGGCTTCAGCTGGTAGGAGCGCTGCCGCGGGTCTTCCATCAGCTCGAGACCCCGGAGGCCGGCCTCCAGCGATCGGCGAAACCACTCTTCGCCCGCGCCGGCCGTCGCCGATCGCCCACGTGAGTCGTAGATCCGCGAGAGCTCGAGCGACCAGACGGGATCGGCCGGCGCCAGCTCCCGGCCCCGGAGCAGCAGGGCTTCGGCGAACGGCGGGTCGACGTCGAGGAAGAACTGCGAGGCGTTGGCGAGCACCGCGGGGTCCTCGGGAGCGGTGTCGAGATGGTGCAGCCAGAGCTCTCGCAGGCTCTCGAGCGTCTCGACGTCGAAGATCGGGCTCCAGGCCAAAGCGGCGACGTCGGCCGGCATGTCCGGGTGGTGCTCGATCCACCAGAAGGCTTGCTCGGCGTGTTTGGCGCCGGCCGCGGGGTCGTTCGAGTAGGCGTAGGCCTCGAGCAGTCGCGCCCGCGCTTCCAGATCGCCGGGCGCCGCTTCGACCCGGCGCTCGAGCGCGCCGATCTCTCCAGCCGACAGCCGTTCCCGGCGGTCCCAGTCCCGCTCGCCGGGCGCGCGCGCCACGGAGAGGGTGACGGCGGCGAGGCCGAGAGTCAGGCCGATGGCGATCGCGCTGCGCCGCCAGCGGACCGCCGAGTAGCCGGGCGCCGCGAGCCGGCGCACCCGCTCCACCAGATCGCCGCGCCGCTCGAACAGCGATACGCCGGCCAGTCGCACCGTCGACCGCCGGGCGCCGCCGGCCCACAGCTCCCCCAGCGCCTTGAGATAGAGGTCCGGTCGCCGGTAGTAGCGAACCACGGCGTCGTCGCAGACGAGCTCGCGCTCGCGACGGATCCTCGCTCCCATCCACCAGACCAGAGGGTGGAAGAAGTAGAGGGTCTCGGCGATGCGGACGAGGAGATTGACCCAGGGATCGCCACGCTTGACGTGCATCAGCTCGTGGACGAGGAGGGGCCCGTGGTCGGTCTCCGACCAGCCCTCTGCGAAGCGCCGCGGCACGACGAGCAGCGGCGGGCGGACGCCGAAGACGACCGGTGCCGCCGCGCCGTGCGGCGGCGCCAGAACGACCGGCGGCGCGGAGATTCCGAGGCGCCGGCAGGCCCGGCGAACGAAGCCGCCGATCTCGCTCGGCGGCGGGTCCGCCGCCTCCAGCTCACGGCGCGTTCTGCGATGCCGGGCCAGGGCGAGAAGGGCGAGAGTCGCGGCCGCGGCCCCCCAGCCCAGAAGCGGGCCGAGCCGCGAGGCACTTGCGGCGCTCATGGGAGAGGTCGACCCGGGCGTCTCATCTCGGCGTTCCGGGAAGCCGACGTCGGCGGCCGTGGCTCCGAGATACGGCCAGGTCTCTCCGGCGACTCCGGCCGCGGGGAACGGCATCGGCGTCCGCAGGAATCCGAAGGGGGCCTCGACCGGCCAGGGCACCAGGAGGCGCAAGAGAACCACCAGCCAAGCGGCATGGCGTAGCCGCGGATCGGCGCGGCGGAAGAGCCAACAAAACAGAGTGGCCGCCGCAACCAGGACGGTGATCTGCAGGGAAAGCTCGAGAGCGCGCTGGCTCCAGATCTCGGCCAGGCGCACCAGGCCGGCCACCGCTCAGTCTTCCTTCCCGGAGGGGTCGCTCCGTCTCGAGGCCTCTTCGAGGATCTCGCGGATCGCCGCTTGCTCGTCGTCGGTGAGCTCGGCCCGGTCGGTGAGCTGCACCACCAGCGGCTCGAGCGCGCGGTCCAACACGACCTCGAAGAACTCGTCCACCGCCTTGCCGACCGCTCGGCTCCGCTTGACCGCCGGCGTGTAGAGGCAGAGCGGACCGAGCTTCTCGACCGTGAGGTAGCCCTTGCCGGTGATCCGGTCGAGTTGAGTCTTGATCGTCTGGTAGTCGCGCTTGCGGGTCTCGCGGCTCTCCTCCCAGACCTGGCGCGCCGTGCACTTGCCGAGGCGCCAGCAGAGATTCATGATGCGCCACTCACTGCGTGACAGCGGCGCCAGATCCGGGTTCTTGCGAGTCAACCGCGAGATTTTACCACAAGCGTAGAGCCGCCTCTACGGCAGCAGCAGGATGTTGCCCAGCAGCCGGTTGTCGTTGCCGAGGTCCTCGGCCGTGATGGTCGGTCCGGAGTTGAAGACCAGGTTGTCGGACGTGTCGAAGTCGAGCGAAACGTCGACGAACAGCGAGCCGCTGAACGAGTTGTTGATCACCTTGAAGCCGGACCCTTCGAATTCGAGCAGGATGCCGATGAAGGAGTCTTCGATCTCGTTGCCGAAGACGGTCGTCTGGGTAGCGGAACGGGTGAGGGAGAAGCCGCTGATGAGCGCTCCGCTAACGCGGTTGTTCCACACCAGCACCCGGCGGGTCTCGTCGACTTCGATGCCGATGAACGCCCCCGCGACTTCGTTGCCCAGCACGATGCCGCCGTTCGTCTCGAAGAGGCTGATGCCGATGGGCGTGTCGGTGATCCGATTCCCGGCCATCACCAGCCCTTCGTCGAGGAGCGAAACGAGCCCACCCGTAGATCCGCTCACTTCGTTGTCCCAGATGAGCGCGCCGTGCGTCTCGGCGGTCGCGGCGCCAAATCCGAACGTGCCGAAGAAGCGATTGGAGAGAATCGAGGTGGCCGTCGGCGTGCCGATCGCCAGCCGGTCGGCGCCCGCGCCGCCCGCGAGAGGACAGTCCACGTCGCCGCCTTCGACCAGGAAGCCGGCGATGTTGTTGCCGACGAAAAGGTTGCGCTTGGCGGTGATCTGATGGACCTCGCCCAGGCCGAGCGCTCCGAGCTGGCTGTTGTCGAAGCGGTTGCCTTCGAACAGAACGTGCCGCAGCTCGCCGCCGGTGAAGACCCGATCCTCGCAGCGCCCGGTCGGCGTGCCCCATTCGGGGAAGAGGTCGACCGCCCGATGGTGGCCGGTGAAGAAGATGTCGCGAATCACGAGACCCGTCTGCGTGCCGGCGACGCCCTCGACCACGAGGCCGCGATTGAAGAGACCGTTGACGCCGTCGTCGAGCACCGGCAGGCCGGTCTCGTCGACCACGCCCCGAATCACGGTGTTCCAGTCGTCCTCGTCGATCTGCCCGTCGCCGTCGTTGTCGCTACCGTCGACCCAGTCTTCGTTCGAGTGCCCGTCGCCGTCGTCGTCGATCGCCTCTCCCGCGAAGACGAGATCCGAGGTGAGGATCAGCACCCGCTCGCCGTCGAGGGCGAAGGTACCGATCAGCCTCAGGGTGGTCCCCGGCGCGGCCGCGTCCACCGCCGCCTGCAGGGCGGGTCGGTCGATCGCCGGATCGTCCGTTCCGACCACGGTCACGACGTTCGTTGCGAAGGCGATCCCCGGGATCGCGGCTAGGGCCAGGACGGTTTTCAAGTAGGGCAGCATGAGCATTGCCTCCTTTCAGGAACGAGTCTCGGGGTCGCTTATCTCTACAACTGACGAGACACTACCACAAGTGTAGAGAAAAGAGGAGAAGGTGGCACCCTCGCCGGCGGGGGGCGGTATCATCCGCGTCATGGCCACGGATCGCCTCAAGTCGTCAGTCGTACTCGCACTCGCACTCTTAGTGGCCGTCATCGGCTGTGGATCGCCCGCCGGCGACGGCGAGCGCGCCGCGCCCGAGCGGCGCTTTCTGAGCATCGGCACCGCGCCTCCGGGCGGCGCCTTCTTCGTCGTGGGCGGCGCGCTGGGCGAGGTGATGACCGCCTACGGCGGCGACTACGGCTGGCAGGTCACCGCCGAGGCGACCAAGGGCACCCAGGAGAACATCCGGCGCCTGGCGGGCGGCGAGCTCGACTTCGCGCTCGCCAACTCGGCGATCACCTATTTCGCGGTGCGCGGCGAGGGCGCCTGGGAGAGCCCGAAGGCGGTCCAGACCGTGATGACCCTGGCGCCCAATGTGGCGCTCTTCATCACGCCGCGCGGCTCGGGCGTCGAGACGATGGCGGATCTGGTGGGCAAGCGGGTGGTGATCGGCCCGGCCGGCGCCGGCTTCGACTACTTCGTGCGGCCGATCCTCGAGGCCCACGGCGTCGCCTACGACGATCTCGAGGTCCTCAACGACACCCAGGCGGGAGCGGTGGGTCTGCTCGCCGACGGCTCGGCCGCGGCGGCCTTCCTGGGCGGCGCGATTCCGACCGCCTCGATCACCCAGGCGGCCTCCTCCCAGGACATCCACTTCGTGCCGTTCGAGGCCGATAAGGTGGAGCAGCTCGTCGAGCGCTACGCGTTCTTCGATCGGGCCACGATCAAGGCCGGTACCTACCGCAATCAGGACGTCGATTTCGCCGGCATGAACGTCGGCTCGATGCACCTCATCACCGCCGCGGCGCAGGACGAGGAGCTGGTCTATCAGGTGACCCGGACGATCTACGAGAACCGGGAAGCGGTGGTCGAGAAACACCCCGCGGGCCGCGCGATCAACCCGAAGGTGGTGGTCCGCGACACGGGCACGGAGTTCCATCCGGGCGCGGTTCGCTTCTATCGCGAGATCGGGATCTGGCCGGAAGCGGAGTAGCGCCTCGCGACGGCCTCGAGCGGGCGCGCGCCGCGGTGGCGTTCGCCTGCGCGATCGCCCTGCCGCTCTTTACCCTGGCGGAGACCAACTACCCGCGGATGGCGCCGCAGGCGCAGCTCGCGGTCTTCGCTCTCCTCGGGCTGGTCCTGGCCTACCTGCGGGAGCGCCCGGACGCGAAGATCGGCGCGCGGCTCGCCGACGTCGGCCTCGCCCTGCTGGCGGCTCTCGTATTCGGCTACGTCGTGGTGCAGAGCGATCCGCTCTTCGCCCGCTTCTGGGTGGACGGCAGCTCGCTGGGCGACCGCGCCGGCATCGAGACCGCGGTCGACATCGCGATCGGGGTCGTGGGGATCGTGCTGCTGATCGAAGCGACGCGACGGACCATCGGCTGGGCGCTGCCGATTCTCGCGCTGACCTTCATCGCCTACGCCCGCTTCGGGGCGACGCTTCCCGACTGGCTGATGCCGCATCGCGGCTACGGCTTCGAGCGCATCGTCGGTCAGACCTTCCTGCACAGCCAGGGCGTCTTCGGCGTGGCGCTCAAGGTGATGTTCACCTACGTCTTTCTGTTCGTCGTCTTCGGCGCGCTGCTCGAGGCGACCGGCTCCACCAAGTTCATCGTCGGCGCCGGCCGGCGGCTGTTCAGCGGCACCAGCGGCGGCCCGGCCAAGGTGGCGGTCTTCTCGAGCGGCCTGCTCGGCTCGCTCTCGGGTAGCGCCGTGGCCAACACCGCGACCACCGGCACCTTCACCATCCCGATGATGCGCAGCGCCGGCTTCCGGCCCGCTCTGGCGGCGGGAGTCGAGGCGGCGGCGAGCTCGGGCGGCGCTCTGGTGCCCCCGGTCATGGGCGCCGGCGCCTACATGATGCTCGAGATCGTCGAGCCGCAGGTGACCTACCTGGAGATCATCCGCGCCGCGCTGTTGCCGGCCCTGCTCTACTACCTGTCGATCTTCCTGGTCGTCCACTTCTACGCCAAGCGCCTCGAGAGCGGCGGCGCCACCACCCCCGACATCGAGCCGAAGATGGGGCTGGTCAAGTGGGAGGCGGCGGTCGTGACCGGAGCGCTCGGCAGCCTCATCGCCTTGCTGATCGCGGGGTTCACGGTATTTCGCGCGGTGAGCGTGGCAATGATCGTGGTCCTGGTCCTGAGCTCGCTGAACGCACGCACGCGGCTCACCCTGCGCGGACTGGTGAAGGCGCTCGCCGGCGCCTCCCGGGGTGGCGTGCCGCTCATCGGCGCCGCCGCCTGCGTCGGCATCATCATCGGCGTCGTCACCTTGACCGGCGCCGGCACCCGCCTGCCGAGCCTGATCCTGCCGCTCGCCCAGGACAATCTGCTCGGCGCGCTCCTGGCCATCATGGCCTCTTCGATCGTGCTGGGCATGGGCCTGCCGTCGGCGGTCTGCTACCTGCTGCTGGCGACGCTGATCGGCCCGATTCTCGGTCGCCTCGGGGTCGTGCCGCTCGCCGCCCACCTCTTCATCTTCTACTTCGGCCTGATGTCGATGGTGACGCCGCCGGTGGCGCTCGCCGCCTACGCCGCCAGCTCGATCTCGGGCTCCGGGTTCCTGGAGACCAGCGTCGCGGCGTTCCGCCTGGCCCTGGTCGGCTTCGCTCTGCCGTTCATGTTCGTCTACCGGCCGCAGCTCCTGATGCTGAGCGCCACCGGCGATCCCGCCGCCGCCACCGACGTGCTCGTGGCGTTCGCGCTGGGAGCGGCGGGCATCGTGCCGCTGGCGGCCGCGCTCGCCGGCTACCTCTTCGGCCGGCTCAGGCTCTGGGAGAGAGTGCTGTTGGTGCTCTCGGCCGTCATGACGCTCCTACCGGGCGGCCTGGTCACCGTCGGCGGCTGGGACGTCTCGGTGACCAACCTGCTCGGCCTGGCCCTGCTGATCGCCCTCTGCATCTGGCGCGCGACCCGCCCGCAGTCGGGCTAGCCTGACCGGATCAGCTCGGCGGCTTGGGCCGCGCGCGCTCGATCAGCCGGTTCAGCTTCTCGAGCACCTTGGCCGGCTCCTTGAACGCGACGCCCATGCCGGTGACGGTCGATTCACTGTTGTGCGCGGAGGCGTGGTCCACCTTGACCACGATCGCCTCGGCGTGGACGGTGCGTTTGATCGGCGCCGGCAGCGCCAGCGCGATGCGCACGTCTTCGTGCAGGTCGCCGGGAGCGTTGGTGGTGACGAAGACGCCGCCGAAGTTGATCTCCTTTTCGATCGCGTCGAGTAGGTAGGCGACGTTGCGGAAGCCCACGGTGTACGTCGTCTGATGCCCCGAAGAATCTTCTGACCCCTCGGACGCGCGGCCCTTCTCGGCGTCGGCGCGCTTGTTGACGATCTCTCTCAGCTCCTCGGTCTCGTGCTCGCGGCCGCGCGGCAGGAGGTCGCTGATCAGCTCGCTGATGGTGAGAAAGCGGATGCCCATTCCCGAGGAGCGGATGCTCTGGAGCGCGGTCGAGACGCGCGCCGCGTGGGTGACGATCGCCTCGACAAAGAAACCGTCGTCCACCAGGAACTCGATCCGCAGCCGCGTTCCCGGCGCGAGCGGCGCGTTGGTGGCGATGAAGGTACCGGTCGTGGAGACGTTCGTGGTGTAGCCCTGGCGCGGGTGCTCGTCGCCCTTCAGCCAGTAGCTGACCTGGAGGCGTCGCGCGAAGCGTCTCTTTCGCCGTCTCTCCACCGCTATTCCGCCTTGAGCGCGGGCAGCAGCGGCACGCGCAGGGTTCCGGCCACCGCCAGCACGCTCGCCAGCATTCCGATCGCGAAGACCACGGAGAGCGTAGCAAGCAGCGACGCCCAGGGCAGGCGCGACCCGGCCGCGATCAGATAGGGCGCCGAGGCGACCAGACCGGCGAGCGTGCCGATGCCGATGCCGGCCACGAGCAGCGCGCCGTTCTCGCTGAGCACCATCCACGACAGGGTCGAGCGGCGGTAGCCGAACGCGCGCAGGGTAGCGAGCTCGCCGCGGCGCTCGAGCACGTTGCGCAGCAGGACGATGCCGAGCCCGACGGTGCCCAGGATGAGGCCGAGCCCGCCCAGGGTCTGGAAGGTCGACATGTAGGTGTTCTCCACGGCCAGGAACGAAGCGATTCGCTCGCCGGTTCCGCTCACGTCGAGTCCGAAGTCCTCGAGCGTCGCTTCGAGCAGCCCGGCGATCTCGCCCGCCTCTTCGGCCGGCGGATCGGCGAGGAAGACCGAGTAGCCGGTGCGGCTCGGATAGAGGCGCTTGAAGTTCTCCTCCGAGATCAGCACCTCGCTCTGGAACAAGCTGCGCGCCAGGAGGCCGACCAACCGCAGCCGGATCTCGCGGCCCCCTTCGTCGACCATGACGATGTCGTCGCCGAGGCCGACGTGCAGGACCCAGAGCGCCGAGTTGTTGTCGGCGATGGCGGGAATCACGCCCGGCTCGATCTCGCCCTCGAGCAGCTGCCACGGGTTGGCGACGTCGCCGCCGGGCGCGGCGACCTGTTGAAAGGCGAAGCCCCCACGCTCGATCATGTCGCGAGGCACGCCGAGCACGCGCGGCCGCTCGGGGCGGTAGAGGTTGAGGCAGCTCACGTCTTCGCCGGGCAGGAGCCGCACGGGGAAGATGTCGATCTCGCCGAGCCGGCGGGCATCGGTCGCCGCGAAGCCGAGGTCCGTCAGCGTCTCGGCCTGGTCGAGGTCGGCCACCAGGGCCACGTCGGACTCGGCGATCAGGGTGAATCCGCCGGTGCCCGAGGTCCGGTCTTCGACGTCGATGTCGTGCCCGACACGGTTCGCCGCGACCACCACGATGATGAAGCAGGCGCTCGCCACCAGGCCGACGCTCAGCAGGCTCCGCCCGCGGTTGCGGCCGCTGTTGCGGGTGCCCATGCCGACGACCGCCAGCGAGCCGAGCGCGTTCGCCCGGCGCGGCCCGCCGCCGATCCGATAGGCGAACCAGGCCAGACCGCCGACCAGCATGCAGGCGCCGATGCCGAAGGCGGGGCCGGCCGCCGCGTCGGTGCCGACGGTGACCGCCCAGCCGACCAGAGCCAGCGCCAGAACGGCGCAGACGATCGCGACCGTCCGGGCCCGCCTGGGGCGGGTCGCCGTGTCGATCGCCGCGGTCGAGCCGGCGAGCAGGGCCGGGGCCGGGATCTTGCCGAGCTTGCGCAACGACCACCAGATGCTGAACAGGACGATGGCGATCGAGGCGACGAAGCCGATGACCAGGCTGGTCGGTTCGGCGTGGAGGAAGAGAACCGGAGTGCCCACCGCCGGCAGCCACCAGGTGCGCAGGCCGGCGAGCATCAGCCAGGCGTAGAGGAGCGCCAGCAGGAGCCCGAGCACGGCGCCGACGACGGCGAGGAGCCCGCCCTCGGCGAGCAGTGCGCCGCGCACCGAGCGGTTGCGGAAGCCGACGGCGCGAAGCAGCCCGATCTCGCGGGCGCGCTGCTCGACGCCGAGTCGGAAGAGCAGCCCGACCAGCATGGCGGCGGCGGCGATCAGGAACATGCTGAGGGCCAGGAAGAGGCCGGCGAAATCGGTGGCGCCTCGCGAGCCGCGCAGGCCCTCTTCCTTGAGCGGCCGCACGCTGAGGCCCGCGGCCGGCAGATCGACGAAGCGGGTCAGCTCGCTCTCGAGCGAGCGCTCGAGGTCGGCGATGCTTTCGCCGGCGGGCGGCGCCATGCGGATCGCCGTGAGATCGCCGAAGCGGCTCCGCCACAGGCGCCGGCCCGTCGCCTCGGAGACGAACGCCTTGGGCGCCGCGCCGTAGTCGTCCCAGTAGGCCTCGTCGCGCTCGCGGATGGCGTCGAGGTCGACCGGAAAGGGCGGATCCCAGGCCGACATGTCGTCGGCCCCCTCGATGCCGGGAAACTCCGGCGTCAGGGTCGAGTCGATCGCCAGGCCGACCATCTCGAGCACCCCGCGGAGTCGAAAGGGGGTCGCCTCGACCGACAGCTCGTCGCCTTCGCCGACGACGTAGTAGGTGACCACGATCTCGTCGCCCGGCTCGGCGCCGAGATCCTCGGCGGTCCAGGCGTCGAGCAGGATCTCGTCGTCGGCGAGCACCGGCGCCG
>JAHEKO010000568.1 GCA_024638355.1 Acidobacteriota bacterium | reverse complement strand
TCTCGCCGCGATCCTGGTGCTCACGCTACCGGCGGCGGCGCAGGATGAGAGCGTCGACGAGGAGCCGACCGTCGCCGAGGAGGGCGTCGAGGAAGCGGCCGCGGAGAGCGCCGAGGCGGGCACGGCGGCCGAGACGCTGGAGGAGGGCGAGCCGGACGCCGAGGACGATGCGGCCGACGCCGACGACGAGGACTCCGATTCCGATGCCGACAAGCCGGGTCTGCTGATCTTCGTCACGGACGCGGAGAGCTTCGTCTACGTCGACGGCCTGTTGGCGGGAGAAGTGGTGCCGGGCGAGTCGCTCGAGTTCCCGGTCGATCTCGGCGAGCTGGCGGTTCGCGCGATCTCGACCGAGTTCCCCGCCGCGATCTGGGACAAGTTCGTGGAGCTCGAGGAGGCCGGCAGCTTGTCGGTACGGATCCGGATGAAGAGGGCGATCGGCAAGTTCCAGCGCGAGGAGCGCAAGGGCGGTATCTACCGCGATCCGAAGCACCTGCTGATGTGGCCCAAGCGAGACAGCGGCATCGACCTGGATCTGCGGGGAGCCTACGCCTACTGCCGCGACCTGAAGACCGGCGGCTTCGAAAACTGGCGCCTACCGCTTCTCGAGGAGCTCGAGTCGTTGCAGGCGATCTGGGAGACCGGCTCCTACAAGATCGTCGGGGGGATCCTCCTCTCTGAGTGCTGTGTCTGGAGCTCGGAGTACGACGGCTCGGAGCGCGCCTGGACGTTCAACTACCGTTTCCGCAAGGCCTTCCAGACCAACGCCGGCTACGAGCTCGGCCTGCGTGCCCTCTGCGTTCGGGAATGGGACCCGGAGGCCGAGGCGAAGGCCGGGGCCGACTCCGAAGGGGACTCCGCAGCGGATCCCGCCGCCGACGGCTGACACCGCGCGAGGTCGGTGAGAAAGTCAGGCTAGTCTTGCCCGGTGGGCGCGGCCGTTGCGGCTCGCGCGATCAGCCGGCTGGCGTAGGCGGCGGGCACGCCCAGGTTCGAGCCGCCGAACTCGGGCAGGATCGCCGAGTTGACGGCGACCACCTTGCCTTCGGTATCGATCACCGGCCCGCCGCTGCCGCCCCGCGTGGTCTCGGCGTCGTAGACCACCGCGGCGTCGGTGACCTGGCCGACGATGCCGCGGGTCGCGAGCGGCGCGATATAGCCGCCCGCCGCCAGCCGTTCGGCCAACTGCCAGAAGTCGATCGGTTGGCCGCCGATCAGCTCCTTCACGAAGCGCTCGTCGGCGCGGGCGAGGAGCGCGCGCACGCCGGCGGGGTAGCCCAGCACGAAGACTTCGGCTCCCGGCCTCGGGCTGCCCTCGGCGAGCGGCAGGTGCCGCACCGAGCCGGGCTCCAGCGTGCAGCGCAGCACCGCGACGTCGGCGCGCTCGCTGGCGAGGACGAGCTCGACCTCCACCGGCTCCGCGCGCCCGGGCAGATAGGCGAGAAGGCGGCGCATTCGCGGCTCGATGCCCTGCGCTCGCATGGCGGCGGTCGCGCCGTCGTACTCCCACGGCGTCGCGACGTGCTTGTTGGTCAGCAGCAGCCCGTCGGCGGTGGCGACGAATCCGGTGCCGGTGAAAAGCGCCTCGATCGGCGGCCCCTTCCCGCTGACGCCGACCACGGGCTCGCCGCTCGGATGCAGCCGAGGCGAGCCGTCACGGCCGAGCTGCAGGAGCAGGTCGAGCCCGCTGGAGAGATCGACGAAGCCGTACGCTCCCTGGAGAAAGACGACCGAGCCCGAGGCGGTGCCGATGACGCGCGCGGCGGCTTCCGAACGGCCCTCGAGCGCCTCGATCCGGCCGGAGAACTCTGCTTCGACGAGCGCCAGATCCTCGGGGCTGAGGGCGTTGTCTCGATCCCGGTTCAGCAGCTCGGCGAGTCCGGTCACCTGCGTCGCCAGGCGCTCTTCGAGCTCGCGCCCGCGGCGGATCTGGGAGACGAGGAGCACGGCGAGAACGGCGATCGACAGGAGCACCAGGGCGCGGAAGCGCAGCGACGTCTGCGTGGCGAGCTCGCGCGGCACGCCGGTGACGAAGGCCGCGGTACGGCTCAGCAGTGAGCCGTCGAGATTGGCGACCGTGACGACGCAATCGCTGAAGGCCTCGGCGGGCGACTTGTAGGCCTTCGACTCGCCGGGGTAGTAGCGCAGGCGAAGCACCGGACCGGCCTGGCCGATCTCGATGATGTCGCCCGGCCGCAGCAGGGTGTGCTCGACGCGCTCGCCGTTGACCCAGACGCCCTGCGGCGCCAGCGCCTCCAGCTCGTAACCTTCGGGGCGCCGGTGGAGGGTGGCGTGATGGCCGGCGACCTGAGGCTCCTCGGTCGGCAGCTGGATCTCGGAACCGGCCTCCGTGCCGATGCGCAGGGTGTCGCCGCGCAGGGGCTCGAAGGCGCCGCGCCGCATGCCCGAGAGATGGAAGATCACGAATCTGCCGTCCGCGGGGCGAGTCGTTTGCGCGGCCGGTTGGTTCATCAGTTTCGTGCGCGTTTCGAGGGCAACGCACCCAGGCTGTGGGTGGTGTTGGCGAAGGGTTCGTTACATCACGCTATCGCGTGCCCAACCGGTCGCGCTCGATCTCGGCCGCGCTCCGCCCCAGCAGCTCGACGTCCTTGTCGCCGGCGACCAGCAGGGGCACCAGGGCGC
>JAHEKO010000567.1 GCA_024638355.1 Acidobacteriota bacterium | reverse complement strand
ACGACCTCCTCGCCGTCGCCGACCGTCACCGCGTCGATCGACGCATCGCTGAACCACTCGGGGTCGCGCGAGGCGTCGTGCCCGCCGACCACGATGAACGACTCGGGGTAGCGCTGGCGGATCTGCCGGGTCAGCTTGACCGTGCGGTTGCGCTCGGTGGTGAAGTTGCACTGCACGCCGATCAGGCGCGGCTCGAAGGCGTCGAGCTTGGCCATCCCGCGGTCGTGACTGTCGAGCCGCAGGTCGACGATCAGGCACTCGTGGCCGTCCTCCTCCAGGGCAGCAGCGACGCACTCGAGCCCCAGCGGCTCGACGAAAGTCAGCATCTCGAGGCCGAGAATCCCGCCGATCGGCGGCTTCAAGAATGCGGCTTTCATGGCGGCGTCACACTAGCATGCGGTCGATCAGGATCGGCTCGATCCACGACGAGATGGCGACCGTCGAGGGGAACCCGAGCGTGCTCGCTCCGAGCGCCACCACCTGCAGGATCTCCTCCTCGGTCGCCCCGGCGTCCAGCGCCTTGCGTGTCGACGAGGTGACCGCGCCTTGACGCATCGCGCCGACCGCGATCGCCAGCTTCAAGAGCCGCAGCGTCTTCTCGTCGGCGGGGCCCTGCCGCTCGGCCTCGCGCACGCGCTCCCAGGCCTCGCCCAGCTTCGGAAAGCGGGCGGCAAAGCGGCGGTAGCTCTTCGGGGCTTTGGAGTCTTCCGTCATGGTGCGGGAATTCTACTAGTCGTGCCACGCCATGGATGGGTCTGCGGCCGGTCGCCTACGCCGCCTCGAACCGCTCCAGCGCCGCCCGCAGCTTCGCCGCGACCGTCTCCCTCCCCAGCACGTTCACGAACCCTCCCAACCGCGGTCCGCGCCCCTGCCGGATGAGCGCGACGTAGAGCACCCGGAAGAACCTTCCCGGCTTGATCTCGAGCTCCTTGGCCAGCGCGAAGATCTCGCCCTGGATCGCCTCGTCATCGGCGTCGTCGGCCTCGAGGAAGCCGGCGAGCCTCTCGATCGCCTGACGCTCGGCGTCCGAGATCGCCTCGCTCTCGGGCTCGATCTCGCTCCCGCGCACGACCGCCTGGTAGTAGGCGAGGGCGCGCTCGACCTGATCGCGGCCGGCCCCGGAGCGGAGCGTCGCCTCCGCGTACTGCTCGGTGCGAGTCATGTACTCGATCACCGCCTCGGCCTCGGCGCTACCGGTGCCGCCGATGATGTTGAGCAGGAGTCCCAGGTCGAGCCGCATCGGCCGCTCCGCCGGCGGATCGAAGAAGGTCAGGAAGCGGTAGGTCGCGCGGGCGTTGCGGGCGAGGGCGTCGTCGTCGCCTCCGGCGTAGTAGGCCTCTTCGATCGCCGTCAGGTCGCGGGTGTATTCCGGAATGCGGCCGAGGCTCACCCGCTTGGCCTGCTTCGGGTTGTCGAAGAAGAGGAGGTTGAGCGACTCCCGCGGCGCGTAGCGGAGCCACTGCGTCGGCTCGAGGACGTCGCCCTTGGATTTCGAGATCTTCGCCCCGCTCTCGTCCAGGAAGAGCTCGTAGAACATGTGCATCGGCGGCCGGGTCTCGAAGATCTCGCGACAGATGCGGTCGCTGATCTCGGCCGAGGGGATGAGGTCCTTGCCGTAGAGCTCGTAATCGATGCCCAGCGCGTACCAGCGCGCGGCCCAGTCGATCTTCCACGGGAACTTGCCGCCGCCGCCGAGGAGCGAGCGGGCGTTCCGGTAGCCGCACGGCTCGTTCGAGCCGACCGGCGCCGAGCAGATGTACTCGACCTCCGCGGTCTTGGGATCATGGTCGAGCACCCGGGTCGAATAGATCCGTCCGCACTCCTCGCAGATGACCATGAAGGGAAACCAGTCGCGCATCGTCTCCGCCGAGAGGTCGGCGGCGAGGATCTCGCGCACCCGATCGGCCTTGGCGAGGACCGCGCGGATCGCCTCGTCGAAGGTGCCCTTCCGGTACTCCTCCGAGGCCGAGCGGAAGTCGACCTCGACCCGGGCGAGCGCCGTCATCTCGTGCAGCCGCTGGTTCATGTTGCCGGAGAACGAGTCGGCGGTGCCGAACGGATCGGGGATGGCCGACAGCGGGCGGCCGAGATGCTCCTCCAGCCCCGGCGGGAAGCCGCTGGGGACTCGCCGCAGGCCGTCCATGTCGTCGGAAAAGGCGATGATGGTCGGTTGGTAGCCGCGCGCACGGATCGCTTCGGCGACGAAAGCGGTGCGGACGATCTCGCCGAAGGTGCCGAGGTGAGGCGGCCCGGACGGACCAAAACCGGTCTCCAGGCGGACCGGCGCGGGGCTCCCCAGCCGCTTGGCGAGACGCTCGGCCTCGCTCTCCGGCCAGAGTGGATAGTTCTTCTGGGTGCCGCTCTTGCGGCGGCCTTCGGGGCCCGTCATGACGGGCGGAGTCTACCGGGTAGCGGGCGAGAGCGGCGGTAGCGGGTCCACGGACCGCCACCGGGGCGGCGGCGTTCTTGCCAGGGCAGCTCCGGCAAGCTAGCCTGAGGCGCTGAGCCAATCGGCACTGTTGGCGCCGATCGCGATCTCGCGACCGTCGAAGGAGATTCCATGGCCCGATCGCTTCCAGCTGCAGGCCGGCCGAGCTGGCGCCGGCCCGTGGTCCTTCTGCTGCTGGCCGCGGCGGGGATCGGC
>JAHEKO010000566.1 GCA_024638355.1 Acidobacteriota bacterium | reverse complement strand
GTATGGCGACGACGGTCGACGGGCACGTGCGGCCGGAGGCCTGGGGCGCCAAGAAGGAAGGGCCGGACTACGGCGTGTTCAACTTCACGGAGCTCTTCGCCCGGGCTCTGGAGGGCCGCCCCTACGCCGAGGTCGACGACAAGCGCGCGTTCAAGAACCGCTTCGAGTTTCGGGTCAGCGATCACCTGCCGATCTGGTATCGGTTTCCCCTCCCCGAGCTGCCGCAAGGGGTCGACATCTCGACCCGGGTCAGGTAGCCGAGTCCGGCCTCAGTCGAGCTCGAGGAAGAGGCGGCCGTCTTCGAGGGAGTAGATGGCGCCGGCTTCGGAAGCGGCCTCTCTCAGCGCCCGGTGGAGGATCTCGCGCACGTCGGGGCCGTGCTCGAGACGGCGCAAGAGCGCCTTTCCCGTGCGCTCGCCGAGGGTCAGCGTCAGCTCCAGACCCCGCCTCCGGCAGGCGACCTTGCGGCCGTCGGGCAGGGTCTTCTTGAACCCCTTCAGGAAGGCGTCGGCGTAGTTGACGCCGATTCCCGAAGCGTCGGGCTCGCGCTCGGGCAGGCGGCGCTCGGCGTCCGCGGGGATCGGACCGAGGTCGATCTTCAAGAGGCTTCCTCCAATCGAGCGTCGAGCGTGCGGCGCAGCGCGCGAATGTGGTCGGGCGTGCTGCCGCAGCAGCCGCCGACGATCGCCGCGCCGGCCGCCAGCAGCTCCGGCAGGCCCGCGGCCATCTCCTCCGGCGTCTGCCTGTAGACCACCCGCATGTTCTCCAGGACCGGCTGCCCGGCATTGGGCTGCGCCATGACCGGCAGCGGCTGCACCGAGCGGTAGCGGCGCACCGTGTCGGCCGCCTTCGACATGTCGACGCCCGTGCCGCAGTTGAGGGCGGCCACGTCCACGCCCCGGTCCCGCATGAAGCCGGCCGCCGCTTCGGGTGTGATGCCCATCATGGTGCGGACCTCGCGACCGTCGTGCATGAGGTCGAAGGCCATGGAAGCGATGACGCAGGGAGCGCCGGCCTGCCGGGCCGCCGCGATCGCCAACTCGAGCTCCTCGAAGGCGGTCTGGGTCTCGATCAGAATCGCGTCGACGCCGGCCGAGATCAGGGCGCGGCTCTGTTGCGCAAAGCTCTCGGCGACGCGGTCGGCGGGCATCTCGCCGTAGGGCTCGAGCAGGCCGCCGAACGGCCCGATGTCGCCCAGCACGAAGCCCGGCCGATCGCCGAAGGCACTCCGGGCGAGCTCGACTCCGGCGCGGTTGATCTCGACCACCCGCTCTTCGCCGTGTCGCTCGAGCATGATCCGGCTGGCCCCGAAGGTGTTGGTGATCAGGCAGTCGGATCCGGCCTCTACATAGGCACGCTGGATCGCCAGGACGCGCTCGGGATGATCGAGGTTCCAGGCCTCGCCGCAGCCGCCGGGCTCCAGGCCGGCTTGCTGCAGCTGGGTTCCCATCGCGCCGTCGGCGAGGAGCGGCTTGCGAGCCAGGGCGGCGAGCAACGATCGATTTGCCATGGTGACGATTCTACGGGCGGGGCGGCGCCGATCGCCACGCGCGTGCGCGCAGGGAACAGCGCTCGACGGAGCACCGGCCGCACGGGTGGCGCCGCCACTGCCGCTCGACCGCGGCGCCGAGCACGCCCACGCCGAAAGCGGCGAGAAGCGAGCTCTTGGGCTCGATCATTCCCGAGTCGAGGATGCGGAGCCTCTCCGCGCCGCCGGTCACCGATCCCCGCAGGCCGGCGGCGAGCGAGGTCTGATCGGTTACGTCCCAGCCGTCGTAGCCCGGGCTGTAGCCGGGGCCCAGGCCCTGGTGAGCGGCGGCGGCGCGCCGCCGCAGCGACTCGCCGACCCAGGCGGCCAGGCGGATGGCGGCGGCGGCGCCGAAGCGGTCGAGGCAGAAGGCCTCGTCGGGCCGGCCCTCGCGCCAGCGCCGCTCGACCTCGTCGTCGAGCTCGGCGCCGACGCTGATCACGACCGCGACCAGTCGATTCGCTTCGATCTCGCGCAGCATCGCCGCGAACCGCGGCGTGCGAAAGGTCCGACCGTCGTCGAGCGCCACGCGGTTCCTCGTGGTTCGTGCGATGCCGTGCTGGCTGGCGTACGACCAGGGGCGGGCTCGCCGCGCGAACCAGGCGCGGGCGTCGCTCGCGAGCCCCGCGGCGCGCCCTTCGGGCCGCCTGCCGGCTGGGTAGCCGAGCAGGCTCGCGTAGCTCTCTTCCCTCACCCGGCCGGCCAGGTCGTCGGGGAGCGTCAGGCGCCCCGCGGCGATCACGGCGACGCCTCGCTGCCGAAGGGCTCGAACTGGCAGCCGTCGACGAAGTAGTCGAAGAAGTCGGGCTGGCTCTCGAGCGACACGTGCTCGACCCGGCGCACGAGCCGCTCGAGGTCGTGGCGAACAGCGGTCGAGTGCAGGGCGAGCGAGGCGCCCTCCAGAGCCGCGTTGCCGACCTGAGCGAAACGCTCAGTGGGCAGGTCGGGAATCAGGCCGATAGCGCGCGCCGCTCGCAGATCGAGGTGACGGCCGAATCCGCCCGCCAGATAGAAGCGCTCGATTCCGCCGACGTCGACGCCGAAGCGCTCGGCGACGATCCGCACGCCGGCGGCGTTGGCCCCCTTGGCCTGCGAGAGATCGCTGATGTCGGACTCGG
>JAHEKO010000565.1 GCA_024638355.1 Acidobacteriota bacterium | reverse complement strand
TCGAGACGAGCTCCTGCGAAGCCTGCCGAAGGTCGATCGCCTGATGGAGGGCGAGCTCGCGGGCGTGGTTGCCGGGTACTCGCGCAAGCAGGTTCTCAACGAGCTGAGGCGGGTGCTCGACGACTTGAGGAGCCGCATCGCCGCGGGCCGCGCCGGCGCGGAAGATCTGACGGACGAGGCGATCCGGCGACATGTCGAGAAGAGGCTGGCGAGCACGTCGCTCCCCGACTACCGCCGCGTGATCAACGCCACCGGCGTGATCCTTCACACCGGCCTTGGGCGCGCGCCGCTCGCGCCGGAAGCGGTGGCGGCGCTGACCGAGCTCGGTGGGCATCCGCAGCGCGTCGAGATCGATCTCGAGAGCGGCGAGCGGGGCGGGCGCGACCGCGGCTGTGCCGTCCTGATGCGCGAGCTCACCGGCTGCGAAGACGCGACGGTAGTCAACAACAACGCCGCGGCGACGCTGGTGATCCTGGCCGCGCTCGCCCGCGGCAAGAAGGCGGTTGTCTCGCGGGGCGAGCTGGTCGAGATCGGCGGCTCGTACCGGATTCCGGACATCATGCAGGAGAGCGGCGCGCGGCTCGCCGAGGTAGGCACCACCAACCGGACGCACCTGCGCGACTACGAAGGCGCGATCGACGACGAGACCGGGCTGATTCTCAAGGTCCACACGTCCAACTATCGCGTGGTGGGCTTCACCGCCGAGGTCGACATCCGGGCGCTCGTCGAGGTCGGGCGCGAGCGCGGGGTGCCGGTGGTCTACGACCTCGGCTCGGGCAGCCTGGTGGACCTCGAATCGTTCGGTCAGGCGGGCGAGGAGTCGGTTCCGGGCCTGATCGCCGCGGGGGTCGACCTGATCTGCTTCAGCGGCGACAAGCTGCTGGGCGGACCGCAGGCAGGAATCCTGGCCGGGCGCCGGGATCTGGTCGAGGCGTGCCGCAAGCACCCGCTCTTCCGAGCGATGCGCCCGGGGCGGCTCGTCTACACCGCGCTCGAGGCGACGCTGCGGCTCTACCTCGGCGGCGACCAGGAGGCCGCCCGACGGATCCCGGCCTTGCGCCGGCTCCTGACCGACGCCGACGAGCTGAAGCCGGCGGCCGAGCGCTGGACGGCCCGGCTCGGCGAGATCGACGGCTTGGAAGCGCGGGCGCTCTCGTGCTTCTCCCAAGCGGGCAGCGGCTCGCTGCCGACTCACGAGCTGCCGAGCTGGGGCGTCGCGCTCGAGCCGGCGTGGTGTTCGGTCGAAGAGCTGGCCGCGGGCCTACGCCAGGGCGAACCGCCGGTCCTGGCCCGGGTCCGCGACGACGCCTTGATTCTCGATCTACGGACCGTCGACGAAGACGACCTTTCCGACATTGCGACGCGGCTCGAGGCCCTGGCCGCCACACCGTAGGCCTGGACTCGTACCCACTGCTTCTCCCCGGCCGCGAGCTCAGCCTGCGCCCGGACTCCCGTCCTCCGGCACCGTCGAGGCGTGGGCGATGATTCGGGCTCCCCTGCCGCGAGTCAGATAGCTGTAGGCCCACTGGAAGGCGACCAGAACCCGATTGGCGAAGCCGACCAGGTAGAGGATGTGGATGAAGAGCCAGAGCAGCCAGGCAAAGTAGCCCGAGAACTTGACCGGCCCGAGGTCGGCGACGGCGGCGGCGCGCCCGATCACCGCCAGGCTGCCGCGGTTCGCGTACTCGAAGGGTCGGGTGGGCTTTCCGGCCAGGCGGCGCCGGATCGACTCCGCGGCGTACTTGCCCTGCTGCATGGCGACCGGAGCGACGCCGGGGAGCGGCTCTCCCCTCGCGTCCTCGAGATAGGCCATGTCGCCGAGCACCAGGATCTCGGGATGACCGGGGACGGTCAGGTCGGGCTCGACCCGGAGGCGTCCCGACTTGTCGGTCTCGGCGTTGCAGGCTTCGGCCAGCTTGGAGGCGAGCGGCGAGGCCTGGACGCCGGCCGCCCACAGCGTCGTCGCGCAGGGGACCTTCCGGGTCTCGTCGCCGCTCTTCAGCGTGACCTCCCGGTCGGTGATCTCCTCCACCCGGGTGTCGAGCACCACGTCGACGCCGAGGCGCTCGAGGGAGCGGCGGGCGGACGCCGACAGCTCCGGCTCGTAGGGAGGCAGGATGCGCTCGGAGCCTTCGACGAGGAGGATGCTCGCATCTTCCGGCGAGAAGTTCCTGAACTCGCTCTTCAGAGTGTGCCGGGCCAGCTCGCCGATCGCTCCCGCCAGCTCGACCCCGGTCGGCCCGGCACCGACGATGACGAAAGTCAGAAGCTCTCTCCGGCGATCCGGGTCGTCGGTCAGCTCGGCCTCTTCGAAGGCGTTCAGGATCCGGCTGCGAATCTCGGTCGCGTCCTCGACGTCCTTGAGGCCCGGCGCGAGGCGCTCCCATTCGGCGTTACCGAAGTAAAAGTGCCGCATTCCGGCGGCGACGATCAAGGTGTCGTACGGCAGCTCGCGGTCGCCGAGCCGAACGCCGCGCCCCCCGACGTCGAATCCATCGACCTCGCCCAGAAGGACCGTCGTGTTCTTCTGCCGCTTGAGGACCTCGCGCAGCGGAGCGCAGAGATCGGCCGGCGACAGACCGCCGGTGGCCACCTGGTAGAGCAGCGGCTGGAAGAGGTGGAAGTTGCGCCGGTCGACCAGCGTGAG
>JAHEKO010000564.1 GCA_024638355.1 Acidobacteriota bacterium | reverse complement strand
CGATCGACGTCGACTCGTTCTTCGTGCTGGAGACGCTGCGCAACATCCTGTTGGTGCAGAGTTTCTGCAGGGCGCAGGGGATTCGGGCGGTCGCCACCTGGGAGCAGGTCGATCAGCTCTCCGCGCACGACGTGCGCGACCACGAGAGTCTGCGACCGCTGATCGATCAGATCGATCCCGGCTTCCTCAGCGACTTCTCGATCTGGGACGTCGACGGTGAGTCGACGGAGCGAGGCAAGCACGCCGGGCCGCTCCGCCACGACGCGCTCGCTCGCTCCCTGCTCGAGTTCCATCGGCGATCGGCGGCGTTGCCGCCGGCGTCGGCCAGCCGGCCCCGCCCCGCCGTTCCGGAGGGGCGGCGCGTTCGAGCCTTCTACGAGGAGAAGCCGTTCAACCACTGGGCCAGCGCGGCGGCGGCGGCGAAGTCGCTGCGAAAGAACCCCATCGAGGAGGCGTATCCGGACTTGCATCGCCTGCTGCACGGCGGCCGGGTGCGCACTGCCCTCGACTGCGGCTGCGGCGGCGGCTGGCTCTCCGGTGCTCTAGCTCTCCACTACGGCCTCGACCTGACCGGCTTCGACTTCGCGCTCAAGCCCATCGCCCGCGCTCGCGCCGTCGCCCGCGAGATGGGGGTCGGCGATCGCACCCGCTTCCTCGCCGGCGACCTCTTCGAGCTGCGGTTCGACGGCCGCTTCGACCTCGCGGCCAGCCTGGGCGTCCTGCATCACACCGCCGACGCCCGCCGGGCTTTCGAGCACCTGAGGCGTGCCATCGGCCCGGGCGGCTACGTCTATGTCGGCCTCTACCACGAGCCCGCCCGCCGGGTCTTCCTCGAGTACTTCCGCGGCCTTCTGAGGAGCCAGGGCGAGGTCACCGCGTTTCGGGAGTTTCGCCGGCTCCATCCGTCGCGGCGGAAAGACGACCACGTCCGCTCCTGGTTCACCGACCAGGTTCTGCACCCGCACGAATCCAGCCACACCCTGCGCGAGGTCTGCGAGTGGCTGCGGGCGGCGCGCCTCGAGCTGCTCAGCACCAGCATCAACCGCTTCGGCGCCTTCGATCGGGTCGAAGAGCTGTTCGCCCTCGAGTCGGAGTACGAGCACCGCGCTCGGGCAGCCCTGGAGAAGGGCCGGTTCCTGCCCGGCTTCTTCACCTTCCTGGCCGGCGCCGGCTAGCTGTCTTCGGGGAGCTTGCGCAGCAGCAGCGCGCGGCGCAGCTCGATGTGCTTGAGCCAGATCGGCACGAAAGCGCCCAGCTCCTGGAGGCCGTAGGCGATGCTGTCGATCAGCTTCGCCGTACGCTCGCCGAGGATTCGATGGCTGGAGGTGAGCTCGTCGATGCGCTCGGTGGCGCTGCGCTCCGACTCCATGATGCGCTCGGTCAGCTCCTGCGTCGTCGAGTAGAGCTCGAGCACGATGCTGCACTGCGTCGGCAGGTCGATGGCGTAGCGGTCGAGCATCTCCATCTCGTCGAAGCGGATGCCGCGCTGGGCGAGGATCTCCTTGAGCAGCGGCGTCAGCTCCTCGAGCAGCGAGTCGAGCAGGAACCGCGTGTTCCTCCAGGATTCCTGGTCGGGAATCGTGCCCTCGGAGCGCAGCCGGTCGGCGAGCATGGCGAGCTCTTCCGAGCGCGAGCTACCGAGCCGCCGCAGGTAGCCGTAGAGCCGGTCGACCGTGGTGTGCAGCCACTCGGCCTCTTCGATGTCGCGCGGGAAGCGCCGCGACAGGTAGTAGTCGGAATCGTGAAGGCTGCGCGGATCGCCGGCCATGATCTTGCCGAAGGTGTCCTGCAGGAACGAGTGCAGCTTGCCGATCGAGATGCAGAGCGCCTTGCGCGCCTGGAGGTACTGCTCCTCCTTGATCATCTCGCCCAGCCGATCCACGTCGGCCAGCGCGGTTACGCGCAGCGTCTGGAGCGAGAGCTCGGCGCTGCGCCGCGCGGCCTCGAGCGCCGGGACCTTGGAGGGGCCTTTGAGCATCGGGCCGATCTCCGAGCGGATCAAGCCGGCGACCTTGGCCACCCGCCGGTGGATGTAGCTCAGGCGCTCCGGCGAGCAGTGGAGGATGGCGAAGTTGCTGTCGAGAACCTCTTCGAGCAGGTCCAGGCAGCCGAGGAAGGCGCGGATGCGGGGATTCTGGATCGCGACCTTCTCGAGCGTCCACTCGGCAGCCGATAGGCCCTCGGGAAGCTCGACCCGGTGGTCGCCCACCTGAATCAACGCGCCCGCCCGGTCCAGGCCGGTCGACGACGGCGAAACGAGCTCCAGCTTTGGTCGTTCGCCCGCTTCCTGCATATCCATAGGGTCGGTCTTTGCTCCGCCCGCCAGTTTAGCCCAGGGCGGCGGCGGCCGTTGTGTAATCTGAACAGGCTGGGAGATACTGGCAAGATAATGCGAGGCTCTCTCTATTTGTTGGCTCTGTTGATGTTAGCCGTTGGCTGCGCGAAACCGGCGAGGCACGACGTGATCCTGAGGGGCGGCACTGTCTACGGCGCCGAGGCGGTCGTGGCGGGGCCGGCGGACATCGCCTTCGACGGCGACCGCATCGCCGCCCTCGGCGACCTCGGCGATCGCGTCGGCACGCTGGAGATCGACGTGTCCGGACTGGCCGTCGCGCCCGGTTTCATCAACATGCTGAGCTGGGCAACGCAGTCGCTGATC
>JAHEKO010000563.1 GCA_024638355.1 Acidobacteriota bacterium | reverse complement strand
ACGTGGCGCGGTTGGCGGGCATTCCGGCGCCGGTGATCGAGCGCGCCGGCCAGATCCTGGCCAATCTCGAGGCCCACGAGTACGACCTGACCGGCAAGCCCCGGCTGGCCCAGGGCGGCGATTCGCCGGAGTCGCCCGGCGGTGATCAGCTCAATCTGTTCGCGCCGCCCGAAGCGGTCGTCGCCTCGATCCTGCGCCAGGTCGATCTCGAGCAGCTCGCACCGCTGGCGGCGCTCAACCTCCTGCACGCCCTTCAGAAGCGGCTCAACTAGCCTGCCCGACTAGTCCGCTCGACGCCGAGCTGAGCTAGAACGGAATGTCGTCGTCGTCGGGCTCGGCCGATCCGTCGCCACCGCCGCCACCGCCGCCACCGCCGCCGGCCGTGCCCCCCGGGGGCTCGTAGGGCGGGGGAGCGCCGCGCCCGCCTTCGAAGTCCCCGCGCTGGCCGAGCATCTGGAAGTTGTCGCAGATCACCTCGGTGCGGTACTTCTTTTCGCCGCTCTGCTTGTCTTCCCACGAGCGGGTCTGCAGGCGCCCCTCGACGAAGACCTGGCGACCCTTGGTCAGGTACTGGCCGGCGATCTCGGCTTGCCGTCCCCAGCAGACGATGTTGTGCCACTCGGTCTGCTCCTGACGGTTGCCGTCCCGGTCACGCCACTTACGGTTGGTGGCGAGGCTGAAGGTCGCGACCGGCTGGCCGCTCGGGGTGCTGCGGACCTCGGGATCGCGCCCCAGGTTGCCGACGAGAATCACTTTGTTCACCATGGCTCGGTCTCTCCTCCCGCGGAAGCTCGTATCATAGCCGCTTCCAGCCGGCCTTTGGCCCGTCGCGGCAATCGATTGCAGATCTGGAGACGAAAACGATGCGCCTGCTCTTGCAGAGGGTGACTTCGGCGCGGGTGACCGTGGCCGGTGAGACGGTGGGGGAGATCGGTACCGGGCTGCTGGTCCTGGTCGGTGTCGCCGCGGGGGATACGGGCCGGAGCGCTTCGCGTGCGGCAGAGAAGCTCGCGACCCTGCGTACCTTTGCCGACTCC
This sequence comes from Acidobacteriota bacterium, assembly GCA_024638355.1. Lineage (GTDB taxonomy): Bacteria > Acidobacteriota > Thermoanaerobaculia > Multivoradales > JAHEKO01 > JAHEKO01. The sequence goes on along the minus strand of JAHEKO010000563.1, from coordinate 1,623 downwards.
GACGGGCGGATGAACCTCGACGCCGCCGCCGTGGGCGGCGAGTTCCTGATCGTCTCGCAGTTCACCCTCGCGGGGTCGCTGGCGAAGGGCCGCCGGCCCTCGTTCGACGGCGCGGCGCCCCCCGAAGTCGCCGAGCCGCTGGTGGAGGCGCTGGCCGCCGAGCTGGAAGATCGCGGCTTCCGGGTGGGGCGCGGGCGCTTCGGCGCCTACATGCAGGTCGAGCTGGTGAACGACGGCCCGGTCACCTTCGTTCTCGACGTCTGAAGTCTCCGGGCGCTACTGGGTGACGCCGACCATCGAGATCGGGACCGGCATGAACGACAGGGCGAACAGCGCCAGCGTCAGCCAAGCCAGCAGGAGGCGGCGGCTGTCGAGCGACGGGCGTTCGTCGATTACCGGCGGATGGCGCAGGCCCATGAGCAGCACGATCGCGCACCAGAAGAGCCAGCCGCGCCAGAAGAAGAGACCGGCGGCGGCCAGGCCGAGCCACAGCGGCATGGCCACCAGGCGCTGGCGATGGGCGGCTACCGAGTAGAGGATGTGACCGCCGTCGAGCTGGCCGAGCGGAATCAGGTTGAGCGCCGTGGCCAGCAGCCCGACCCAGGCCGCCAGGGCGAAGGGGTGCAGGTCGAGCGTCAAGTTCGGACCGAGGTCGCCGTGAAAGAGGCGGGTCGCGAGCTCGAGCGCCAGGGAGTTGCCCGGGAGAATCAGGAGCAACTCCGCGGTCTCCTGTTCGGCGGCCAGGTAGAGGTCGGCCGGCGTCGAGCGCGCCACGCCGTAGAGCAGGAAAGGCAGGAGCGCGATGAAGCCCGCGATGGGTCCGCCGGCCCCGATGTCGAAGAGCTGGCGCTTGTCGCGAATGGGAGCGCGGATGCGGATGAAGGCCCCGAAGGTGCCGAGGCCGATCGGCACCGGCAGGAAGAAGGGCGGTGTGGCCGGGACCCGGTAGTAGCGGCAGGCGAGGTAGTGCCCGAGCTCGTGGCAGAGCAGGATGAGCAGCAGGGGGAGCGAGAAGCTCAGCCCGAGCCAGAGCAGGTCCGGATCGCTCCAGACGCGGCGAATGGTCTCGGGGCCCAGCCACGGCAGCAGGTCGGTGGTCACGTCGGTCCGCGTGGAGAGGTACCAGCCGGCGCCGAGCGTCGTCGTGGTGAAGAGGGACGCGGCGAACGAGAGCGCGGCGACGATGTAAGAGACCCGGCCCGGCTGGCGCCCGCGCCACAGCTCGGCGGCGAGTGCGTCCGTGCTCGCGGCAGGGCCCTCGGCGACGACCTCGGGCCTTCGAGCGGGGCTGGGCGGCTCCGGGCGGTTCATCCCGCGAACGGTATCGGACGCGGGGACCGACGGCCAGCGCCGCGGCTCAGATGTTGCGCAGCTCTTTGCCCGGCTTGAAGCGCACGGTCTTGCCCGGTGCGATCGCCACTTCCACGCCGGTCTTCGGATTACGGCCGACGCCCCGCTTGCGGTCGCGAATCTGGAACACGCCGAAGCCGCGCAGCTCGATGCGCCGACCGTCTCGCAGGGCGTTTTTCAGCGTCTGGAAGATGGTGTCTACGGCGAGCGCCGCCTTTACGCGCGAGACATCGGAGGCCTCCGCGACGCGGTTTACGAGATCGACCTTGATCA
>JAHEKO010000090.1 GCA_024638355.1 Acidobacteriota bacterium | reverse complement strand
GCCGGCTCCGAGATCCGCGAGTCCCACCGCGAGGACGATCCGCGGGTGCAGGATCCCTACAGCTTCCGCTGCATCCCGCAGGTGCACGGCGCCGTGCGCGACGTGCTCGACGACGCGGCCGCCAAGATCGAGATCGAGATCAACTCCGCCACCGACAACCCGCTGGTCTTCGCGGAAGCGCAGGCGCTGCTCGCCGGCGGCAACTTTCACGGCGAGCCGATCGCTTTCGCCGCCGACTTCATGGCGATCGCGCTGTGCGAGATCGGCTCGATCGCCGAGCGCCGGATCGAGAAGCTCAACCAGACGACCTTCTCCGGGCTGCCGCCCTTCCTGACGCCCGATCCCGGACTCAACTCCGGGCTGATGCTCGCGCAGGTGACGGCCGCGGCGCTCCTCGCCGAGAGCCGCGTCCTCGCCCATCCCGCGAGCATCGACACGATTCCGACCTCGGCGGACAAAGAGGATCACGTCTCGATGAGCATGGGCGCGGGGCTCAAGCTCCAGGAGGTCGTCCACAACGTGCGGCAGATCCTGGCCGTCGAGCTCCTCTGCGCCGCCCAGGGCCTCGATCTCCTGCGCCCGCTGCGCTCGAGCGCGCCACTCGAGCGCCTGCATGCAGATTTCCGGCGCGAGGTCCCCAAGCTAGAAGACGACCGCGAGCTGGCACCCGACCTGAGAAAGGCCGAGCGCTACATGGCCTGCGCGATCGACGCCCACCTCGAAGACCTCGACTGACCCCCGCGTCTCGGGGCAGTTTCGGGGACAGGTTATGTATTTCTCGGTAGATTACGGCCTTGTGCGGGCAAGCGCCATCGAGGGGCGAAGCCGTCATCTTTGGTGAAATAGTCAACCTGTCCCCGAAATAGGGGCTTTGATAGCGTGAGGTTATGGGTGAGGTCGCCGAGAGGGTGAGAGTGGTTCGCGCGCCGCGAGGCACCGAGATCTCCTGCAAGGGCTGGCAACAGGAGGCGGCGCTGCGGATGCTGATGAACAACCTCGATCCGGAGGTCGCGGAGCGTCCCGAGGAGCTGATCGTCTACGGCGGTTCCGGCAAGGCGGCCCGCAACTGGGAGTGCTACGAGGCGATCGTCGATGCGCTCCGCGAGCTCGAAAACGACCAGACCCTGCTGGTTCAGTCGGGCAAGCCGGTCGCGGTCTTCGACACGCATGCCGAGGCCCCGCGGGTGCTGATCGCCAACTCGCTGCTGGTACCGCACTGGGCCACGGCCGACGAGTTCCGCCGGCTCGAGGGCCTGGGGCTGACCATGTACGGCCAGATGACCGCCGGGTCGTGGATCTACATCGGCACGCAGGGCATCCTTCAGGGAACCTACGAGACGCTGGCCGAGTGCGCACGGCAGCATTTCGGCGGGAGCCTGCGCGGCCGGCTGACCGTCACCGCCGGCCTCGGCGGCATGGGCGGCGCCCAGCCGCTGGCGGTGACCATGAACGGAGGCGTCTGCCTCGCGGCCGAGGTCGACGCCAGCCGCATCGAGCGCCGGCTGGAGACGCGCTATCTGGATCGCAAGGAGAACGACCTGAACGCGGCCGTCGCGGCCGCGCTCGAAGCCAGGGACAAGGGCCAGGCCCTGTCGATCGGAGTCGAGGCCAACGCCGTCGACCTGCTCGACTACCTGATCGAGCGCGGGATCGCTCCCGACGCTCTGACCGATCAGACCTCGGCCCACGACGCGCTCCAGGGATACGTGCCGGCGGGCATCACCTATGCGGCCGCACTCGAGCTGCGCGAGAGCGATCCCGGCGCGTACATCGAGCGCTCGATGCAGACGATGGCGCGCCACATGCGGGCGATGCTGGAGCTCCAAGCCGCCGGCGCGGTCACCTTCGACTACGGCAACAACCTGCGCGGACAAGCCCTGGAGGCGGGAGTCGACAACGCGTTCGACGTCGGCGGCTTCGTGCCGATGTTCATCCGGCCGCTCTTTTGCGAGGGCAAGGGCCCCTTCCGCTGGGCGGTGCTCTCCGGCGATCCCGCGGACCTCGCGGTGACCGACGAGGCGATCCTCGAGACCTTCCCGGAGGACGAAGCTCTCGCCCGCTGGATCCGCATGGCGCGCGAGCGGGTGGCCTTCCAGGGACTGCCGTGCCGGATCTGCTGGCTCGGTTACGGCGAGCGGGCGCGCGCCGGCAAGGTCTTCAACGACCTGGTGGCGAGCGGCCGGGTGAGCGCTCCGATCGTCATCGGCCGCGATCATCTCGACTGCGGCTCGGTCGCCTCGCCCAACCGCGAGACGGAAGGGATGAAGGACGGCTCCGACGCCATCGGCGACTGGCCGATCCTCAACGCGCTGATCAACGCCGTGGGCGGCGCGACCTGGGTCTCGGTGCACCATGGCGGCGGCGTGGGCATCGGCTACTCGCTGCATGCCGGGATGGTGATCGTCTGCGACGGCTCGGCGGAGGCGGAGCGCCGGCTCCAGCGTGTCCTGACCACCGATCCCGGGATGGGTGTCGCGCGCCATGCCGACGCCGGCTACGAGCGCGCGCGGCGGATCGCCGGCGAGCGCGGCGTCCGGATTCCCATGCTCTAGAGCCGCTCGCCCTCAGCCCAGCCGGCGCCGGAGCGCCGCTTGCATGACTCGAGACGCCATGGCCAAACCGAACCGCAGGCTGGTCGAGACCGCGCTTCTGCTCGGCGCCGTCGCGTCGCTCCTGGTTCCCGGACTCTGGGGGCCCGCGCTCCTGGCCGGTCTGGTCGGCGCCTGGCTCTGGGCCTGTGCGCGCCCGGGCGAGCGCTGGGTGATCGGCGGCCTGCTCCTTGCCGGACTCGCCCTCCTGGTCTCCGGAGCTCGAGTCGAGCGCGCCGCGGCCGACCCGGAAAGCCGGACCCGCGGCATCGAGCGGGAGTTTCGGCGGCTCTGGACGGAGCTCGACGTGGCGGCTCAGGGCGCGGCGAGAGCCCTCGACGGTTGGGCGGACGCGCCCGACCCGAAGAGAGAGGCCTTCGAGCGGCTCATCGATCGCACCGACGTCGGCGAGCGGAATCGGCCGACCTTCCTGCTGATCAGCGCCGACGACCTCGCCGTGGCCTGGGCGGGCGCCGGCCTCCTGCACGAGCTGGAGCGCGATCCTCTGCCGGCGAAGGGTCGAGGATTCCGTCTGGGTTTTCAGTCCGCGACCCTGTTCAGCGTCGCCACCGTGCCCGGGGTGACGGGCGCGCGCGTCGTCGCCGGACGGAGCCTCGAGACCGGCACCCTGCCCATGTCGAATCGGCTCCTGCCGCCGCTCCGCTGGACCGTCTTCCGGCCCGGCGACGTCGTGCCGCAAAGCCTGATCGAGATCGACGCCGGGCCGGGGCCGACCATCGCCCTCGAAGCCGGGTCGGCGCTGCCCCTGCCGCCCGACCCCCGAGCCTCGGCGGCGCGCCGCTGGAGCGCCGTCGCCGTGGGCCTCGCTCTGCTCGCCCTGGCTCTGACCCGTACCTCCAGCGGATCGGCGCACTTGCCGTTCTTGCTCGCCGGTACGGCCGCGGCCGCGGCGCTGGGCGCCCGGCTGGACGTCGTGACCGGAGCGAGCCTGGTCGGCGCCGCCTTCCTCGCTGCCTGGTCGTGGCAATCCGGCGGCCGCAAGCCGCGGCTGCCGCCGCCCTGGCTGCGCGGCCTGCTGGGGGCTGTTGCGGTCGGCGCGGTGCTTCTCCGGGTTCTCGAGTCGCGGCCGGAGCTCGATCTCGGCTCGGCCCTGGCGCCCGATCTCGAAGCGTTCGGCTGGCGCCTGGTGGCCCTCGGCCTGACCGTCTCCTGGCTCGCCCTCGGGCGCAGGGGCGAGCCCGCGGGTGAGCGCGGATCGGCATCGGCCTGGGCCTGGCTCGCGGTCGCTCTGCTTCTGGCCGCCGGCGCGGCCCACGATCGGCATCCGGCGCTGTTCGGCAGCCTGCTGGGCGCCGGAGCCATGGCCGCCGCGGTCTGGTCCTCGCGCTGGGAGGCGCGGTGGAAGCTGTCTTCCGGAGCCCTTTTCTTCTTGCTGGCGGCTCTTCTGTCGAGCGTCATCTGGGAGGGAGCCTACCGCCACAACTTAAAGTATTACTTTAAGTCTACGGTTCTCCCGGGCCTCGCCCGGCCCGAGCCCGGGGTGGTGGAGCGCCTGCGACTGAGCCTCGAACGGCACTTCAGCGAGCTCGACCTCGATTCGCTGGTCCTACCCAATCCGGCCGGCCTGGACCCCCAGGATCTCGGCCTGGCCGTATGGCGCGACTCGCCGCTGTCGGTTCGCGGCGCGCTGTCCGCGGTGACCGCGAGACCGCTGGGAGGCTCGCCCTCGAGCTTCTCTTACGGCCTGCCGCTCACCAACGAGGGCGAGGTCGACTGGACGCCGACTCGCTGGCGCAAGGTCGAGGAGCCGTCACCGGAGGGGTCGGTCCTCAGCGGCGCCACGCGGTTCCTGCACCGCGGCCGGGCATGGGCAGACATCTCCTACACGCTGCTCATGCGACCGGGCTTCGAGCTCTCGCGGCATCCGGTCGAGAGCCTGGCGGCCGGGCTGCTGCGGGGCGGCCCCGGGCCATTCCGGCCCGACCCGAAACTCATCCAGCCGGCGATCTACGGACTCTATGCCCACTCCGGAGAGCCCGTCGAGGCCGCCTGGCCGGGCGTCGAGCTTCCCCTCGAGCGCCTGCTGGCCACGCCCGGCAGCTCGGTGCGCGGACCCGTGGGCGCCGCGGTCGGCTTCGCCGCGACCGGGCCGGACGGCATCCAGGTGCTGCTGCTGCCCTTGCTCGGCCCCGCCGCCGCGCTCGAACGAGTCGGCAGTCACGCCTTCGCGGTGCTGCTGGTGGTCGCGTGCGGCTGGCTCTTCGGCTGGCTCTGCGCCCTGCGCAAGCCGCCGACCCTGGCCTCGCTGACGCCGATCTGGCGCTCGTACTCGAAGCGGATGCTGCTGGTCACCAGCCTCCTCCTTCTGGTGCCGATCGTCCTGCTCGACGCCTTCGCGCTGCGCGTGCTGGGCGAGCACCTGCGATCGGAGCAGCGGGCGGCGGGCGGCTCGGCCCTCGAGTCGGCACAGCGCGTCCTGGGAGAGTACGTCTCGGCGCTCGATCCGGGATTCGGGATCGACACGATCCTCGACGACGAGCTGCTGAGCTGGCTTTCGCGAGTGGTCCATCACGAGATCAACCTCTACTGGGGCAGCAGCGTCTACGCCTCCAGCAGGAGCGAGCTGTTCAGCACCGGTCTGCTGCCGAAGCGGATTCCCGGCGAGATCTACGCCGAGCTCGCCCTCGCCGGCTCGCGTCAAGCGGCGCGGGTGAATCAAGCCGGGCGAACGAACTACCTGGAGCTCTACGCGCCCCTGTCCATACCCGGTCAGAGCGCGGCCGACCGCCGGCTCTTCGTGTCGGTGCCGCTTCTGGCCCAGCAGGTCGAGACCGCGGCCGAGTTCGCGTCGCTGCGCCGCAAGGTGCTGCTGGCCACGACCGGCCTGGTGCTGCTGCTGTTCGCCGTAGGGACCCGGCTGGCCCGCGGCTTCACCATGCCTCTGATGCAGATCGTCAGCGGCACCCAGCGCATCGCCGCGGGCGCCAGCTCCCTCGACGTCGAGCCGGCCGACAAGGAGCTCGCCACGCTGGTCGAGGCGATCGACCAGATGGCGGCGCGCATCGCCGAGGGCCGAAGGCACTTGATGAGCGAGAAGGCGCTGGTCGAGCGGGTCATCGACAACGTCAACTCGGGGGTGATCTCCGTCGACCAGCAGGGGCGCGTGCTGCTGATCAACCAGGCCGCGCGCGAGCTCTTCCAGGCCGAGGTCGGCGACACGCTGCCCGAGCTCCTCGAGCGCTCCGAGCGCCTCGCCCCGGTCGCGGGCTTTCTGCGCGGGGCGGGGTCCGAGGCGCGGCTGGAGACGGTCCAGCTCCGCGACGAGGAGGCCGAATGGAGCCTGGTGTGGGTGCCGCTTCCCGGCGCGGGTGAGCCGACGGCGCTCCTGGTGGTCGAGGATATGACCGAGGTGCTGCGCGGGCAGCGCCTCCAGGCGTGGGCCGAGATGGCGCGCATCATCGCCCACGAGATCAAGAACCCCCTCACGCCGATCCGCCTGTCCGCCGAGCACATGCGCGAGGTACGGTCGGCGCGGCCCGAGGAGTTCGATCGCGTCTTCGAGCGCTGCACGGCCAACATCCTCGAGCAGGTGGGCGAGCTTCAGCAGATCTCGAGCGAGTTCTCGGTCTACAGCCGCCTGCCCAAGATCGAGCTGCGCGAGGGCGACCTGGGCGAGACGGTGCGCCGGATCGTCGAGGCCTACAGCGCCTCCGATCCCGAGAACGTGCAGCTGACGATCGCTCCGGGGCTCGAGCGGGTGACCTCCAAGTTCGATGACCGGCTGATCGGACGGGCGCTGCGCAACCTGATCGAGAACGCGCTCCGGGCGAGCACCAACGGTCGCGGGGTGGAAGTGGCGCTGGGCTGCGAGCCGGGTCGAGCCTCGATCCGAGTGCTCGACACCGGGCCGGGCGTGCCGCCGGATCTCCTGCCCCGGATCTTCGATCCCTACTTCTCGACCCACGATTCCGGCACCGGCCTGGGGCTCGCCATCGCGCGCCGCATCGCCGAGGAGCACGGCGGCGGCATCCACGCCCACAATCGGCCCGGCGGCGGCCTCGAGGTCGAGCTGTGGATTCCGGCCGGGCCCTGAGCGAGCTCGCGGGGAGCTCGGCACGCCGGTGAATCGGTTAGCATGCGCTGTCCGCGATCACCGCAACGATCCCTGGAGGAGCCGAATGAATCGAGTCGCTGGCGCGAGCCTGGCCCTGTGGCTGCTGTCCACTCCCGTCGCCCTGCTCGCCGCTACGCCCGAAGCCGAGCCCAAGAAGGAGCCCGCCTACGAGGAGAAGATCGCGGAGATGGAGAAGCGCGAAGGGCTCCTGACCTTCTATCTCGACGAGAAGGACAACCGGGTCTGGCTCCATCTTCCGGCCGGGACATCGGGAGTCGTGGGAGAGTTCATCTATGTCGAGGGCCTGGTCACCGGCCTCGGCTCGAATCCGGTCGGGCTCGATCGCGGCCAGCTCGGTGACTCGCGGGTCGTCACGCTTCGCCGCGTGGGCAGCCGGCTCCTGATCGAGCAGCCGAATCTCGGCTACCGCGCGCTGACCGAGGATCCCGCCGAGGCGCGAGCGACCCGCCAGTCGTTCGCCACCTCGGTGCTCTGGGCGGGCAAGATCGGGCCGGTCGCCGACGACGGCCGGGCGCTGGTCGACATCACCTCCTTCCTGGTTCGCGATGCCCACTACGTCGCGCGGCGGCTCGAGGAGACCGAGCAGGGCACCTTCGAGCTCGATCCCGAGCGCAGCCTCGTCGATCTCGACGCCTGCCTGGCCTTCCCGCGCAACCTGGAGTTCGAGGCCATCCTGACCTATGCCGGCAGCGGCGAGATCGGCGATCACGTCGACTCCACCGCGCCGACCTTCGATACGGTCACCCTGGTCCAGCACCACTCCCTGATCCAGCTTCCCGATCCCGGCTACGCGCCGCGCGAGTTCGACCCGCGCGCCGGCTCGTTCGCGGTCGCCTTTCGCGACTACGCGGCGCCGCTGACCGAGTCGACCGAGCGGCGCTGGATCGTCCGGCATCGGCTGAAGGCGGGCGACGACCTCGTCTACTACGTCGACCGCGGGGCCCCCGAGCCGGTGCGAGGGGCCCTCCTGGACGGCGCCCGCTGGTGGGCCGAAGCCTTCGCGGCGGCCGGATTCCCGGGCGCCTTCCGGGTCGAGCTCATGCCCGAGGATGCCCACCCGCTCGACGTTCGCTACAACGTCATCCAGTGGGTACACCGCTCCACGCGCGGCTGGTCCTACGGTGGCGGCGTGATCGACCCGCGCACCGGCGAGATGCTCAAGGGCCACGTCAGCCTCGGCTCGCTGCGGGTGCGTCAGGATCGGCTGATCTTCGAGGGCTTGCTCGGCGCCGATCGCACGGGAAGCGGCGCGGCCGATGACCCGGTGGAGCTGGCGCTGGCGCGCATCCGCCAGCTCTCGGCCCACGAGGTCGGCCATACCCTCGGCATCACCCACAACTTCGCCGCCAGCACCTACGGGCGCGCCTCGGTGATGGACTATCCGGCGCCTCTCGTCACGGTCGACGACGACGGCGAGCTGGACGTGAGCGGCGCCTACGCCGTGGGCATCGGCGCCTGGGACGTGCACGCCATCCGCTTCGCCTATGCCGAGCTCGAAGGCGACGAAGCGGAGGGGCTCGAATCTCTCCTGGCCGAGGGCCGCGAGGCGGGTCTGGCGTTCGTCACCGACGCCGACGCCCGTCCGCCGGGGGCGGCCAACTGGGTGGGCAGCCTGTGGGACAACGGCGCCGACCCGGTCGACCAGCTGGCGACGGAGATGGCGGTGCGGCGCGTGGCCCTCGAGCGCTTCGGCGCCGACCGGGTGCGGGTGGGCGCTCCGCTCGCCCTCCTCGAGGAGGTCCTGGCGACGGTCTACTTCCGGCACCGCTACCAGCTCGAGGCGGCGGTCAAGATGGTCGGCGGCCTCGACTACCGCTACGCTCTGCGCGGCGACGGTCAGCCCATGCCGGCGCCGGTGCCCGCCGCGGACCAGCTACGGGCGCTCGAAGCGGTGCTCGGCACGGTCGAGCCGGCCGCCCTCGACATCCCCGATTCGGCGCTCGCGGCCCTTCACCCGCGCCCTTTCGGCTACGGTCCGAATCGCGAGCTCATCCGGGGTAGCGCGGCGCCGGCCTTCGACAAGCTCGGAGCCGCGGCGACGGCGGCGGACATGGCCGTGTCGATGCTGCTCCAGCCCGAGCGGGCCGCTCGCATGATCGATCTCCACCACCGGGATCCGAGCCTGCCCGGCTTCTCGGACGTGCTCGAGGCCCTGATCGGATCGGCCTTCCGGGCACGCTCCGGGGAGGACGCGCGGCTCGTCGAGCTGCGGCGGGCGACCCAGGCGGTCGTGGTCGAGGGTCTGATCGCTCTCGCCTCGAGCCCGGAGGCGACCTTCGCCGTCCGAGCCCGCGCCGAGGGCGCCCTGCGCGAGATCGAGGGTCGCGCCCGGGCGGAAGGCGCGGCGGCTCACGAGGCGCTCATGGGTCGCAGGATCGGCACGTTCTTGAGCCGGCCGGCTCCGGCCGAGGTCCCGGGGCCGCGCGCCCCGGCGCCGCCACCGGGGTCGCCGATCGGCAGCGGGCCGGCGCCACTCGGCCTCGCCGGCTGTTCGTTCCACCATTTCGGGGAGTAGTGCGATGACCAAGAAGGAAGGACTGAGCCGCCAGGCCTACGAGCCGATTCCGGAAGGCAAGAGCTACGATCCCTACGTGCCGCCGAGCGAGTCGCCGGCCGAGTTCACGCTCAAGGCGGCGATCGCCGGCATTCTGTTCGGGATCACATTCGGCGCGGCCAACGCCTACCTCGGCCTGCGCGCCGGGTTGACCATTTCGACGTCGATTCCGGTTGCGGTCTTGACGGTGGCGGCGTTCCGGCTGATGAGCCAGGTCGGCGTCCGCAGCTCGATCCTCGAAGCCAACATCTCGCAGACCGTCGGCTCGGCGTCGAGCTCGGTGGCGAGCGGCGTGATCTTCACCCTGCCGGCCCTCTTTCTCTGGGGCCTCGATCCGGGGCTTCTGCAGATGACGCTGCTGGCCATGTGCGGCGGTCTGCTCGGCGTGCTGTTCATGGTGCCGCTGCGGAGCTTCCTGATCAAGGGCGAGCACGGGCGGCTGCCGTACCCCGAGGGCACCGCCTGCGCCGAGGTGCTGGTGGCCAGCGAGATCGGCGGCAGCAAGGCCGCCAACGTCTTCAAGGGCCTGGCCGCCGGCGCCTTCTTCAAGTGGCTGGTGAGCTGGATCCGCATCATCCCGGACGAGATGCACGTTCGGATTCCGTTCATCAAGAAGGCCGAGGTCGGCTGCGACGCCTCGGCCGCACTGTTCGGCGTCGGCTACATTCTCGGGCCTCGCATCGCGGCGATCATGGTCGGCGGAGGTCTCCTGTCGTGGCTGGTGATCATCCCGATCATCGCCTGGTGGGGCGAGGGCCTGACGACGCCGCTCTACCCGGAGACGGTCCAGACCATCGCCGAGATGGAGCCCAGCCGGCTCTGGACGCGCTACGTGCGCTACATCGGCGCCGGCGCGGTGGCGACCGGGGGACTGATCACCCTGATCCGCAGCATCCCGACGATGGTCGAGAGCTTCAAGGTGGGCGCCCGGCAGCTGCGCCAGCGCCTCGAGTCGAACGCCCAGGTCGGTCCGCGCACCGAGGAGGATCTGCCGCTGAGCGTCATCGGCATCGGCGCCGCGATCCTGGTGGCGGTCATGGCCTTCGTTCCCGCGGTCTTCGCCAATCTGGAGGGCTTCGTCCCCCGCTTCGCGGCGGCGATTCTCGTCGCCATCGCGGCCTTCTTCTTCGTCACCGTGTCGTCCCGCATCGTCGGGCTGGTCGGCGTGACCTCGAACCCGACCAGCGGCATGACGATCGCCACGCTGCTCGCCACCTCGGCGATCTTCCTCGCGTTCGGTTGGACCGGCGACGCGGGCAAGGCCGGAGCG
>JAHEKO010000562.1 GCA_024638355.1 Acidobacteriota bacterium | reverse complement strand
CCTTGCCGGCGAACGTGGTGAGCGATGCCCAGAGCCCCTACGGTGGAGAGAATCCGCCGCCGAACTCCGGCGCGGGCTTCGAGCCGCCGCTGGCGGGGAACCTGCCGCCGCCGCCCCCGGTCTCGCTGATCGTCAAGAAGGACCCCCGAGGCCGCTGGATGGACGACAACGGCGGCGACTGGAGCGAGTTCGTCAGCGGCCCGTTTGCCGGCCGATCTCGCCGGGTGCGGGGCTGGGACGTCATCGACCGCGACGTGGCGGTGATCGACGCCGGCAGCCTGCGGGTGAGCTACCGCGAGGGCCTGATGAACATCAACATGGCGCTCGCGGTCAACCCGGCCGATGGCAGCGTCGCGGTGGTCGGCACCGACGCGACCAACGAGATTCGCTTCGAGCCGGTGCTCAACGGCGTCTTCCTGCGGGTCCTGGTGGCCATTCAGGGACGAAGCGGAGCCCCCGCGATCGTCGATCTCAATCCGCACCTCGGCTACGACGCGCCGCGGGTGGCGAAGGGCGAGCGCTCGAAGTCGCTGGGCGATCCGCGCGGGATCGTCTGGAGCACCGACGGCAGGCGCGGCTGGGTGAGCGGCATGGGCTCCAACAACGTCGTCGAGATCGATGCCGCGGGCGCCCGCGTCGGCTCGCCGATCAAGGTGGGGAAGGGCCCGACCGGCCTCGCCTTCGACGATCAGATGGGGCTACTCTACGTCCTCAATCGCTTCGCCGCGACGCTCTCGGTCGTCGACGTCGAGGCGGGGCGCCAGATCGAGAAGGTCAAGTACTTTGATCCCACCCCGCGGGCGATCAGGAAGGGCCGCCCCCACTTCTACGACACCCACAAGACGTCGGGCCTCGGCCACGTCGCCTGCGCCTCGTGCCACGTCGACGCCCGCACCGACCGGCTCGCCTGGGATCTGGGGGTGCCGGACGGCGAGATGATCTCCGCCGCGGGGCGCAACACGGTCGGCTTCGACGAGTGGCATCCGATGAAGGGTCCGATGACCACCCAGACCATGCAGGACATCATCGGCAAGGAGCCCCACCACTGGCGCGGCGACCGCGACGGGCTCGAGGAGTTCAACGGCGCCTTCGTCGGCCTGCTGGGCGACGATCGGCGGCTCAGCCGCAAGCAGATGCAGCAGTTCGAGAACTTCCTCGCCACCATCCACTTCCCACCCAACCCCTTCCGGAGCTTTGACAACTCGCTGCCCAGGAATCTGAATCTCGACGGCCATTTCCGCTCCGGACGCTTCGGCCGCGCCGGCGCCAGGCTTCCCAACGGCAACGCCGAGAACGGCCTCCACCTGTTCCGCAACCGGGCGCTCGACAGCGGCATCCACTGCATCCAATGTCATTCCCTGCCGACCGGCGCGGGCTCCAACGCCCGGGCGGAAGTCGACGGCTCGTTCACGCCGATCCCGCGGGGCCCGAACGGCGAGGCCAACCTGTTCCTGATCGCCGAAGACGCCTCCGAGCAGCTCGGCTTCAAGGTGCCGCACCTGCGCAACACTTACGACAAGGTCGGCATGGAGTTCACCAAGAAGAAGAGCCGCTCCGGCTTCGGCTTCTTCCACGACGGCGCGGTCGACTCGCTGGCCCGCTTCGTCGGCTCCGAGGTCTTCGACGTGCGCAACGACAAGGAGGTCGCCGACCTCGTCGCGCTGATGCTCGCCTTCTCGGGCTCGGACCTGCCCGCAGAGCGCGGCGACCCGCCGGGTGCGCCCAGCCAGGATGCCCACGCCGCCGTGGGCCAGCAGGCGACGATCAGCTCCCCCGGCCAGCAGGCGATCCGGATCGGCGACATGATCGAAGTCGCCGATCGGGGCGCCGTGGAGCTGGTCGTGCGGGGTCGCATCGGCGGCCAGGAGTCGAGCTGGATCTACCGCGCCGCCGACGGTCGGTTCCACGGCGGCGGCGCCGACCTGTCGCCCGCCGAGCTGACCGCGCTCGCGGCGGTCGGAAGCGAGCTGACCTTCACCGTCGTCCCGCTCGGCAGTGCCGACCTGGTCGCCGGCGAGCGGCTGGAGAAGCGGCGCCGGCGCGACGGGCCGGGTCGACGGGTGCGCATCCGGCCCGGGCCGATCCGGCCGCTCAGCTAGCCGCCGTCGGCAGCGCCTCCATCGCGACCAGCAGCTTCTCGAGATCTTGGACGTCGGCGCGCGCTCGCTTCGCGCGCTCCGAGCGTCCGCGGGTGAGTGCCGAATCGGAGCGCATCGCGATCATGAACCTGACGTTGGCGACCACCGAATCGAACTCTCGCGGCGAGGCGGCCCTGGTCTTGCCGGCGAGGAAGCCGTCGACCACCTCCTGGCGCTTCGCCTTCTGGCTCAGCTTGCCGGCCGCCAGGTAGCGCACCAGCGCGGCGTCCGCCCCAATCACCGCGTTCCAGAAGGTCGGTCTTCGGGCCAGCCGCTCCGGAGCCGCCTCCTCGGCCTTCCGCAGCAGGGCGGGGAGATCGCCGAGGCCGTCGTCCTTGCGGCGCAGCAGCACGCGGGCGGTCACGTAGTTGAGCAATGGGTAGGTGTCGACCTCGCCGGTCTTGTCGAGCGCCATCTCGTAGGCCGCTTTGTAGGCGTCGCCCATCTTCTCCAGGGCTTCGAGACGCTCCTTGCCCCGGGTGACGATGGCCAGGCGCTTGTAGCTGCCGCCGAGCAGGCTCCAGCGCTCGCTGGTCGGGCCGAGGT
>JAHEKO010000561.1 GCA_024638355.1 Acidobacteriota bacterium | reverse complement strand
CTGGCCTACGGCGCGATGGCCGGCACCGGCAGCTCGAAGTACGAGTTCTGGCTCACCGACGCCGCTCCCCAGCACGGCTTCTACAACCACAAGAAGACGGCCGGCTTCGGCACCGAGCTGGTGTGGATGGAGGACGTGAGCCTGGCCTTCGTCGACGACCACCTCAAGGGAGTGACCGCGGCACGCGACTACCTCGAGAACAGCGACGTCGTGACCGACTCCGGCGGCGTGGTCGACTGGACGAAGAAGTAGACGGCGGCGGCCGCCGTCCCGGGTGGCCTGAGGCGCGGAGCCGACCCGTCTAGTACCCGCTACCGAGCCGCTTGACCCAGTCGAGCAGAGGCCCCGGCAGGATCCCGAGCACCAGCGTTCCAAACGCCGCGAGCGCCGCCGCGACCCGGCCCGGGTAGTCGATCAGCAGACCCTCGGGCGCGCGAACCTCGGGGCGCATGTAGAGCGTGTAGACCACCCTCAGGTAGTAGAAGATGCCGATCAGGCTGGTGACGACGATGACCAGCGCCAGCGCCAGGTTGCCGCTGTCGATCGCCTGGATGAAGATCAGGTACTTGCCGATGAAGCCGAGGGTGGGCGGGATACCGCCGAGCGAGAGCATGCAGACGGTCAGGCAGACGCCCAGGAGCGGGAAGCGGTATCCCCAGCCGGCGAGCTCCGAGATCAAGTGCTGCTCGCCCGGCTCGCGGTAGAGGAGGCCCACCACGGCGAAGGCGCCGGCGTTCATCAGCGCGTAGGCCAGGAGGTAGACCACCAGCGGCTCGTAGGAGCCCGGGCCGAGCGTGACCAGCGGCACGAGCAGGTAGCCCATGTGCGCGATGCCGGAGTAGGCGAGCATCCGCTTGATGTCGCGCTGTGCCAGGGCGACGAGGTTGCCGAGCGCCATCGAGAGCACGGCGAGCAGGGCGATCAGGTCGTGCCAGCCGGAGCCGCCCCCGGGCATCACCAGCGCCAGGAGCCGCACCAGGACGACGGCGCTGGCCGCCTTGGGCGCCACCGACAGAAACGCCACGAACGGCGACGGCGCGCCCTGGTAGACGTCGGGCGCCCAGGCGTGGAAGGGCGCCAGGCTCATCTTGAAGGCGAAGCCGCAGATCAGGAGCAGCAGGCCGAGGACAGCGAGTGGCGAGACGTCGCCGCCCACCAGGTAGGGCCCGATCTCCGAGATCAGCGTCGTGCCCGCCTCGCCGTAGAGGAGGGCGATGCCGTAGAGGATGAACGCGCTGACGAAGGCGCCGAGCAGGAAGTACTTGATCGCCGCCTCGGTGCCCACCGAGAGGCGCCGGTGGTAGCCGGCGAGAGAGTAGAGGCAGATCGACAGCAGCTCGAGCGCCACGAACAGCGTGATCATCTCGGTCGCCCGGGCCATCAACAGGACGCCGGTGGCGCACCACAAGAGCAGACCGTAGTATTCGCCGCCCGAGAGATTGTCGCGTCGCAGGTAGCCGGCCGAGGCGAGGATCGCCAGGAAGGTGGAGACCAGCACGACCAGGCCGATGGCGATCGTCAGCAGGCTGCTCTCGAGCAGACCGCCGAAGCTCATCCCGCTCGGCGCGGCGGCGATCAGCTGCCAGCCGGCCAGAAGCGTTCCGATCGCGCTCAGCGGGGCCAGAAGGTTCCGCGCCCGCGGCAGGAAGGCGTCGAGCAGGAGCACCAGCACGCCGGTCCCGGAGAGGATCAGCTCCGGCATCAGCGCGGCGAGGTCGGCGCTCGGGATGCGGTAGAGCTCGCCCATCAGAGACCGGGCTCCATGCCGGGGTCTTCGGGTACGAGCGCCATCCGGCCGAGCGACGGTTCGGCCACCGCCGGCCCGGCGAGCCGCGCCTCATAGTCGCTGAGGACGCGCTCGAGGTCGGCGCGGCTGGGCTCGAGGAATATCTGGGGCGCGACGCCGATCGCGAGCATCAGCGCGCAGAGGGGTGCCAGCGTCAGGATCTCGCGCAGCGAAAGGTCCGCGACCTCGCGGTTCTCGTCGCGCGTGATCGGCCCCCACAGGCTCTCCTGCACCGCCTTGAGCAGGTAGACCGCGGCGAGAACGACGCCGAAGGTCGCCACGATGACCGCCACCACGAGTCCGCTGCGGTAGCTCCCGACCAGGATCAGGAACTCGCCGACGAATCCGTTGAGGCCGGGCAGCCCGACCGAGGCGAGAGCGGAGAAGACCAGGAAGAAGGCGAACCAGGGCATCGTCTTGGCCAGCCCTCCGAGGTCGGCGAAGCGCTTGGTGTGGAGCCGGTCGTAGAGCATGCCGACGAGCAGGAAGAGGGCGCCGGTGGAGAGGCCGTGGTTGACCATCTGGATCAGTGCGCCCTGCCAGGCCAGGATGTCGAACGCGGCCAGCCCCAGCACGACGAAGCCGAGGTGGGCCACCGAAGAGTAGGCGACCAGCTTCTTGAAGTCGTCCTGCACCCAGGCGACGAGCGCGCCGTAGATGATGCCGATCAGGCTCAGCGTCACCAGCACCGGGGTGAAGCGCTCGGCGGCGTGCGGGAAGAACGGCAGCGCGAAGCGCAGCAACCCGTAGGTGCCGAGCTTCAGCAGCACGCCGGCCAGGATCACCGAGCCGCCGGTGGGCGCCTCGACGTGGGCGTCGGGCAGCCAGGTGTGGAGCGGGAAGAGCGGCACCTTGATGGCGAAGGCGAGGCCGAAGGCGGCGAAGAGCCAGACCTGCTG
>JAHEKO010000089.1 GCA_024638355.1 Acidobacteriota bacterium | reverse complement strand
ACGTAGTAGGCGCCCTCGACGGCCTCGGTCTCGGCATCGATCGCCGACTTGAAGGCGCCGTTTTCGAGCCGCATCCAATCGAGCACGAAGTCGAGGGTGCCGCGCGCCAGGCGCTCGAGCTCGGCATCACCGGCAGCGGCCGCGGCGACCGCCAGCAGCTCTCCAAGCTGCGCGTTGTCGTAGAGCATCTTCTCGAAATGCGGCACGCGCCAGGCGGCATCGAGGGTGTAGCGGTGAAAGCCGCCGTCGAGCTGATCGTAGATCGCACCGCGGCCCATCTTCCTGAGCGTT
The DNA here is from genome assembly GCA_024638355.1 of Acidobacteriota bacterium. Lineage (GTDB taxonomy): Bacteria > Acidobacteriota > Thermoanaerobaculia > Multivoradales > JAHEKO01 > JAHEKO01. The sequence goes on along the minus strand of JAHEKO010000089.1, from coordinate 10,333 downwards.
TCGAGCACCATCCGGCGGCTCGCTTCGTCCCCTTCCTCGGCGCGGCCCCAGAGCAGATGCAGACTCGCCGGCGAGGGGAACTTCGGCGGGTCGCCGAAGCCGCCGTGGGTCGCGTCGTAGCTCGCGGCGAGCTGCTCGATCGCCCGCTCGGCCGCCGCCCGCGTCGGCGCCTCCGCCGCTTCCCCGCGCCCCGCGGTCAGCGCCTCGCGCACCGCCGCGGCGATCTTCTTCGCCTCTTCCTCGACCCGCGCCCGGTCGGTCGTCCACAGGCGATGGAGGGTGGTGAGGATGCGCCGGAAGCCGGGCCGACCCTCCGTGTCGTCGGGGGGGAAGTAGGTGCCGCCGAAGAACGGCTCGAGCTCGGGTGTCAGAAAGACCGAGTTCGGCCAGCCGCCCTGTCGCGTGAGGAGCTGCGTCGCGGTCATGTAGATCTCGTCGAGGTCGGGCCGCTCCTCGCGGTCGACCTTGATATTGACGAACCACTCGTTCATCAGGGCGGCGATCTCCGGATCCTCGAACACCTCGCGCTCCATGACGTGGCACCAGTAGCAGGTCGAGTAGCCGACCGACAGGAAGATCGGCCTCTGCTCGCGGCGAGCGCGCGCCAGCGCCTCGGGACCCCACGGATACCAATCGACGGGATTGTAGGCGTGCAGCCGCAGATAGGGACTGCTCTCGTGGATCAGGCGGTTGGCCCGGGCGCTCGGGCTCGGATCGGAGGCCGCGGCGACATGGCCGGTGGCCAGAGCGGCGACGGTCAGCAGGGCGGCCCAGCAGCTATTCACGGTCGATTGCATGTACGGCTCGGCCTGGAACTCAGCTTGCATCGGGTTGTGAGCATGACTCCGCTGCGAGCGACCTCAGGCCCGGGTCCGGCCGATGTTACCCTCCGCCTCGTGCACCGAATCGGCCTGCTGGCCGCCACCCTGGCGGGCCTGCTGCTCGGCCCCGCCCTGGCCGCGCAAGAACCGGCGGAGCGCGCCTTGCGGGTGCTCGAGGATCCATCGGCCGATACCGGCGGGCTGAGCCTGCTCGGGGGGCTGATGGTGGGCGAAACGCCCGCGGGCGAGCCTCGCGGGCTGGCCGAGCTGCTGGTGCGCGTGCCGCGCGAGGCGCGCTCGGCGCCGAGCGCCGGGATTCGCGTCACCCTGGTCCTCGCGCGCATCGATGACCAGCCGGTGGTCCTGACCGAGGAGGTGCCGCCCCAGAGCCTGACGAGCGCTTCGGCCTGGCTCTATCAGCGCGAGGTGGCCCTGCCCGAGGACTTTCTGGAGATGGCGGCGACGGTGGAGATCCACGCCACCGGGCTGTGGGGCTCGACCCTGGTGGAGTTCGGCGACGAGCCGCTGCCGCGCCCCTTCTCCGGCGTGGTGGCGCACACCACCCGCCTGGCGCCCGCTCCCAGCGCGCCGAGCACCCGCTCGGCGCCCGTCGCCCGGAGCGTGATCCGGATCCTGCCGCCGCGGCAGCGGCCGGCGACGGGCAGAACGCGCTTCCAGACGCTGGTCTCCGTCCCCGGCATAGCGCGCGTCGACTTCAAGCTCGACGGCGTCGAGGCCGCTTCCGACGACCGGGAGCCGTTCACGGCGACCCTCGACCTCGGTTCTCCGGCGTCCGCGCACGAGGTCGAAGTGGTCGCCTTCTCCAGCGGCGACCGTGAGATCGGTCGCCACTCCATCCGGGTGAACGACGACAGCAGCCCGTTCAGCATCCGGATCGCCGGGCTGGCCGGCCAGCCGGAGTCGGGCAGCGTGGAGGTGCGGGCGCGGGTCTCGGTACCGCCGGACGGCGAGCTCGACCGGGTCGAGTTCTACTGGAACGACGACCTCGGAGCCACGGTCGAGGCTCCTCCCTGGGCGGCGACGCTCACCCGCGATGACCCCGGTCCGAGCGATTTCGTGAGGGTCGTCGCTCACCTCGCCGACGGCACCAGCAACGAAGACGCCTGGCTGCTCTCGGCGCCCGGACCCTCGGAGCGCATCGACGTCAATCTGGTCGAGCTCTACATGGTGGTGACCGACAAGCAGGGGCAGCCGGTCGACGGCCTCGGCCCCGAAGACTTCGAGGTCACCCTCAAGGGCCGCGAGCAGGCGGTCGACAGCTTCGGCCCGGCCGACGAGGTGCCGCTCGTCCTCGGCGTGGTGATCGACACCTCCGAGAGCATGTACCCGCTGATGCTCGATACCAAGCAGGCCGGTGCCCAGTTTCTGCTCGAGACGGTGCGCGAAGACGATCAGGCCTTCCTGGTCGACTTCGACACCCAGCCACGGCTCGCCCACAACACCACCGACGACGTCGCCGACCTGCTGCGCGCCTTCGGCCGCCTCGAGGCCGACGGCTACACCGCCCTCTACGACGCCATCATCTTCGCCCTGCTCCAGCTCGAGGAGGCCGACGGCCGCAAGGCCCTGGTGCTGCTCTCCGACGGCGACGACTACCGCAGCAAGTTCTCGCAGAATCGCTGCATCGAGTACGGCCGCGACCTGGGTGTTCCGGTCTACATCATCGGGCTCGCCGGTATCCACAGCGGCGGACGGGTCTTCCGCAAGACCAATCTCGAAGGGATCACCGAATCGACCGGCGGCAGGATCTTCTATATCAGCGAGGTCGAGCAGCTCAGCTCGGCCTACGCCCAGATCAACGCCGAGCTGCGCAGCCAGTATCTGCTCACCTTCTCCACCGAGCGCCAGCTCACCACCCAGGAGCTGCGCTCGATCAAGGTCAAGATGAAGCGTAAGGGCCTCGACGTGCGCGCCGCGGTCGCCGGCAAGTTCCAGTAGCCCGCCCGAGCCCCGTTCAGTACTCGCAGGGGCAGTACGCGAGCGCCTGGTAGGTGCTTCGAGAGCCGGCCAGAAGCGCCAGGTCTTCGCTCACGTCGCGGAACAGCGGATGGCTCGCGAGCCGCGGCAGGGGCAGCTCGAGCGGCGCGTCGCCCAGCCAGGGTCGGGCGCGCAGGAGGAACCACGACAGGAGCTGCTGCCGCCGCGAGGGCGCGCGCTCGATCCAGCGCAGGCGGTAGTCGTCGCCCAGCTCGGCCAGCCGAGCCGCCGCGGCAATCGCATCGTCGAGGTCGCCCAGCTCGTCGACGAGGCCGAGGCGGTGGGCGTCGGCGCCGCTCCACACCCGCCCGCGGGCGATCCGGTCGATCTCTTCGACCTCCATGCCGCGTCCGGCGGCCGCCCTGGTGATGAAGTCGCGGTAGCCCTGGTCGATCAGCGACTGCACGACCTCCAGCGCCTCGGGCGGCAGATCACGATCGACACCGCTGACGCCCGCCAGGGGATGGGTGCCAACGCCGTCGTTGTGGACCTTCAGCTTCAGCAGACTCTGCTCGAAGGTGGGAATCATCGCGTAGATCCCGATCGAGCCGGTGATGGTCGTCTCGCTGGCCCAGATCTCGTCGGCGCTCATCGAGATCCAGTAGCCGCCGGAGGCGGCGACGCTGCCCATCGAGGCCACCACCGGCTTGCCGGCCTCGCGGGTGAGCTCGACCTCGCGGCGGATGATCTCGGACGCGAGCGAACTGCCGCCGGGACTGTCGACGCGTAGCACCACGGCCTCGACCTCGTCGTCCTCACGCGCCTCACGGATCAGGGTCGAGGTGGAATCGCCGCCGATCGTACCGGGCGGCTGGCGGCCGTCGAGAATCGACCCCTTGGCGACCACTACCGCAATCACCGCGTCACCCTGCCGCTTCTTCGCCTCGGTCGCCTGCAGATAGGCACGATGGTCGATCTGGTTGAACGAGCGGGTCTCCTCGTCCTCTCCCGCCAGCTCGATCAGCCGCGATCGCAGCTCGTCGCGTGCCGCGACGTGATCGACCAGGCCGAAGTCGAGCGCCAGCCGCGCGGCATCGCCACCGTGCGCGGAGAGCTTCAGGTGGTAGTCGGCAACGTAGCTCTCGAGCTCGCTCTCCTCGAGACCGCGGGAGCTCGCGACGTCGGCCCGGTAGCTCACCCACAGGTCCGACAGCCACTCGCGCCGCGCTTCGCGCGCCTCGTCGGACATGCTGCTCCGCAGATAGGGCTCGACCGCCGACTTGTACTCGCCGACCCGAAAGACGTGCCAGCGCGCGTCGATCTCGTCGAGCGCCTCCTTGTAGTAGCGCCGGTAGCTGCCGTAGCCCGGGAGAAGGACCATGCCCATCGGATGGACATAGACCTCGTCGGCCAGAGCGCCGAGGTAGTACTGCGCCTGGAAGTAGGCGTCGGAGAACGCCACCACCGGCTTCTCGCTCTCCTTGAACGCCTCGATCGCCTTCCCCAGGTCCTCGAGCTTGGTCAGACCGCCCCCGGCGAGCCGATTCAGATCCAGCACCAGAACCTTGACCCGGTCGTCGTCCTTGGCGCGCTCGATGGCGTCGAGAAGAGGTCGCACCAGGGTCTCGGGATCGACCGGCTGGCCGAGCAGCTCGAGCATCAGCCGCTCGGCCTCGTTACCCGCCAGCTGCTCCACCAGAAAACCGCTCGGCGAGAGCACCAGCGCCGTGCTCTTCGGCACCTTGGGACCCCCCTGCGGCAGGATCCAGGCGATCAGCATCGCCACCAGGATCAGGATCGCCAGGCTGACGATCAGGCGGGCGCTGAGCTCGACGATCCGAAAGAAGCTGCGCAGGAACGCGGCGACGCGCTCCGCCACCGATCTCGAGGGGCTCGGCGGGCGCGTCTCGGGACGCCGAATCGGCGGCGGAGCGGCGGGGCGAGGAATCTCTTCGGTCATGGCAACGGGATCTTACGGCAAGCTCGCAGGCGCCAGGGTACTCTTCGCTCGTGTCCGAGGTCTCGCGCTTCTGGAACGACCAGGCCGACGGCTACGGCAGGTCCGTCGACAGCGACTGGGTGGAGCGCAGCCACCACCGGGTGACCGCTGACCTGCTCAACCGCGAGCTGGAGGACGGGCGCATCCTGTGCGTGGGCGGTCCCTGGGTGGCCGCCGATCTGGGGCTCGACCTGACGGTGCTCGACATCTCGGTCGGCATGCTCCGCCTCTACGCCCGCGCGGGGATGACACCGATTCTCGGCGACGGCCGGCAGCCGCCACTGGCCGACTCGAGCTTCGATCACGTGGTGGTGCCACTCGTCCTCCACCACATTACCGGCCGCGGCGCGGCGAGCGCCCGAGAGAACGTACGTCGCGCGGTACGCGCGGCGGCGCGGCTGCTCGAGCCCGGGGGGCGCTTGTGGATCAAGGAGATCGTGGTGCCCGCCCCGATCTACGCCCTGGAGCTCTTCCTGGCGCCGCTCACCCGCGCGGCGCTCGCCGCGAAGAAGATCCCGCTGGTGATCTTTCACACCGATCGCTTCCTCCGCCGTGCCTTGAGCGAGGCGGGTCTGACGGACGTGCGCTCGATTGTCAGCGATTCGCCCGACGAGAGGTGGTACGACCGGATCGCGCCGGTGATCGGCCTGCCGAGGCTCAGGGTGCCGAGGCTGCTCGTGCCGGTGCGCTACCGACTGATCGTCGGCGAGCGGGCGTAGACGCCACCTCGCCGGCAGGCACCTTCAGACCAGGGACGCTTCGACGGCGGCCAGGGCGTGGAGGCGGGTGGTCGGGAAGAAGGGACAGGGGACGTCTCCGGGGCCGATGAGAAGCTCGATCTCCGTGCAGCCGGCGATCACGCCGCGCGCACCCGCTGCCAAGAGCCGATCGATGACTTCGAGGTAGGCCGCCTTCGACTCGGCCCGGACGTCTCCCCGCACCAGCTCCTCGTAGATCACCCGATGGACCGCCGCGCGGCCCTCGGCGTCGGGGATCCGGACCTCGAGACCGTGTGACTCCAGCCGGCCCCGATAGAACTCCTCTTCCATCGTGTAGCGGGTTCCGAGCAGCGCCACGACGTCGACGCCCGCCGCCAGGACGGCACGGGCGGTGGCGTCGGCGAGGTGCAGGAAGGGAACGGCGAGTGCCGACTCGATGGCCTCGGCTACGCGGTGCATCGTGTTCGTGCACAAGACGATCAGCTCGGCGCCGGCCGCCTCGAGCGCCCGAGCGTCGGCGGCCAGGAGCTCGGCCGCGGCCTGCCAATCGCCGCGCTCCTGCAGCGCCTCGATGACCGCGAAGTCGTACGAGCGGACGATCAGGTCGGCCGAGTGTGTGCCGCCCAGGCGCCGGCGGACCTCCTCGTTCATGATCCGCTCGTACTCGATCGACGACTCCCAGCTCATGCCGCCGAGTAGGCCCACCGTGCGCATCGGGCGATCAGACGATCCGTTCGCGGGCTCGATCAGACAATCCGTTCGCGGATCTTGGCCGAGATGATGTCCATCGCCCAGACGGTGATGGCGATCAGGATGACCAGCGTGCCGACCTCGCCCCACTGGCCGAGGTCGACCCGCGGCTTGAGGATGTAGCCGATGCCACCGCCGCCCACGAAGCCGATGATGGTCGACATGCGAACGTTGATGTCCCAGCGGTAGATGGTGAAGGAGAGAAAAGGTGGAATCACTTGCGGCACCACGCCGTAGCGCAGGACCTGAAGCGTCGAGGCGCCGGTTGCGGTGATCGCCTCGACCGGGCCGTGGTCGATGCTCTCGATCTGCTCCGAGTAGAGCTTGACCAGGGCGGCCACGGAGTGGACCCAGAGCGCGAGCACGCCGGCGAACGGCCCGATGCCCACCCAGGAGATGAAGATGAGGGCCCAGACCAGGGGCTCGACCGAGCGCGTGATGTTCATCAGCGCCCGCACCACGGTGTACATCAGGCGCGCCAGGCCGCTGCCGCGCGTCAGGTTGCGGGCCGCGAAGAACGACAGCGCGAAGGCGACCGGGATGGCGAACGCGGTCGCCATGAAGGCCAGGAAGATGGTCTGGACCAGCAGCACCAACCCCTGGTGGAGCACCTCGCCCGAGGGGTTCACCAGGCCGCGGACGATGTCGGTGGCCTTGTTGAACTGCGTCAGGAAGGTGACCAGCTGGACCTCGGTGATCAGCCAGCCGGTGAGGAAGGTGAGCTCGATCAGCAAGGCGGTGAACCAACCGCGCAGGGTGTGGGTCCAGGGGATGGCCTCGTCGCCCTCCTCGCCGAACACCGCCGACCAGCCGGGGCTCATGCCGCGCTCGCCGCGGGCCAGCTGCCAGCCGAGGGTCAGGACCAGGGCGGCGATGCCGATCCAGGCGTAGTGAAGCAGGTCGAGGGTCTCTTCCGGGCTCACCAGCAGGCCGGTCGGACCCCGCCGGCCCGAGAACGAGATGACCAGGAACTCGACCATCAGCAGGAAGAGCGAGACCAGCACCCAGTCGACGACCAGCGCCTTGAGGCGCGCGTACCCGCGGGTCATGCCGTCTCCTCCCCCGCCGCGCCGGCGGCGCCCAGAAGCTGCCCGGTGGCCGGTTCGGCGTCGGTGCCGTAGATGTCGCGGAAGGTGTCGTTGTCGAAGTCGTCGGGGCTGCCCTCGTAGACCAGCCGCCCATCGCGCAGGGCGACCAGGCGGGTGGCGTAGCGCCGCACCAGGTCGACGTCGTGGAGAGTGCAGAGCACCGTCATGCCCTCGTCGCGATTGAGCGACTCGATGTGCCGCATCACCGAGTGACGGAGCGCCGGATCGAGCGACGCGACCGGCTCGTCGGCCAGAATCAGCCGCGGCCGCTGCATCAGCGCGCGGGCGACCGCCACGCGCTGCTGTTGGCCCCCCGAGAGCCGGTCGGCGCGACTCCGCCCGCGGCCGCCCAGGTCGACCCGCTCGAGCGCCGCCCTGGCCTGCCGGACCTCTTCCTCCGAGTAGCGCAGCAGCAGCGTGCCGAGCAGCGAGCTGCGGCCCAGCGAGCCCGACAGCACGTTGGTCAGCACCGTGTGCCGCTTCACCAGGTTGAACTGCTGGAAGATCATGCCGATCTGGGTGCGCAGGCGGCGCAGGCGAGCCCCCTGGGCGCCGGTCATCTCCTCGCCGAACAGCCAGATGCGGCCGGCGGTCGGATCGATCAGCCGGTTGATGCAGCGCAGCAGCGTCGACTTGCCCGACCCGGAAAGCCCGATGATGACCAGGAACTCCCCGTCCTCGACCGTCAGGTCGATGTCGACGAGGGCCCGAACGTCGGGATCGAACGTCTTCGACACACCTTCGATTCGCACCGCCTCGGTGCTCAAGATCCGCCCCCCTTGCGCCGCTCGAGCTTCGCCTCCTCGGCTTCGAGCAGGCCCTCGGCGCTGATCTCGGCGGTGGCCAGCGCGGCGCGAAACCCATCGTAGCCGTCGTCGCCGGTTCGGGTGACGCCGACCCCGGCGAGCAGATCGAAGAACGCCTCTTTGCCGGTGTCGGTCTCGAGAAAGCGGTCGAACGAGGCCTGGAACCGCTCCCAGATGTGCGCCGGGAACCCGGAGCGCACCGCACACAGATCGTTCGGAATCGGATCGCTCAACGCCAGCACCCGGACGTCGTCCACCAGCGCCTGCCGCGCGGCCGAATCGTTCATTCGCCGGGTGATCAGGTAGCGGGCGTCGCCCACCAGCACCCCCTCGCGGCGCTGCTGCTCGTTGGGCGGCGAGTAGAAGGCGGCGCCACCGTCGGCCTTGCCGTCCCAGACCGCCTGAACGACGTTCGGGTGGCCGCCGGCGTAGTAGACCCGGCCCAGGGTGACGCCGCTCCGGTCGAGGAGCATGCGCGGGAATATGTGGCCCGAGGTCGAGGTCTCGTCCGAAAAGGCGAAGCGCGCCCCGCTGAGGTCCTGAAGGCGCCGCACCGCCGAGTCGGTGCGGGCGTAGACGCAGCCGTGGTAGTAGTTCTTGAGCACGCCTACCGGCTCGGGCGTGGTGTAGATCACCCGCGTCTCGAGGAGCGTTCCCGGGCGCTCGTACTCGAGCTCCTTCCGGCCGTCGCCGACGAAGTCGTTCGTGCCCGAGGGGACGTGGCTCGAGATCGCCGCGGCGATTCCCGCGCCGCCTTCGACCAGCAGTCGAACGGCCTCGCGGTCGCTCGCCGCCGGCACTTCGGTCCAGCCGGGGGCCATGAGGTCGAGCTTCCCCGCCAAGAGCGCGCGCAGCTCTTCGTTCAACCCCTCGGGAACCGCCACCTTCAGCCCGGCGAGGCCGGGGATCGCCGTCGCTTCGCGTGGCGTGTCCCGCGTCACCACGATGCCGAACAGATCGGCCGACCGAACGACCTGGAGCTTCGCCTGGGTGTCGTAGCGCGCGTTGGCGATGACGTAGGCAAAGGCCGGCATCCAGGCGACGTCGGCCTGGCCCGAGCCGAGGGCCTGGATCACCGCCGCGTAGCTGGTGGGCACCTCGGTGCGCAGCACAAGGCCGCTGTCTTCGCGGATGAAGCGAGCCAGATCGTCGCCGCGGCGGACCAGCGTCCCCTGCTCCACCGACGGCACGAAGAGCATGCGCACCAGCTCCTCGCCGACCGCATCGAGCCGGGCGCGACGGCCGATGCCCCAGACGAACGCTACGAAGACCCCGACGACCAGGGTCCATCCGATTCGCGGCAGCCACCTTCCCCAGGAGCCAGACATTGTCGACGCGCGGCCGAGTCTAGCCGATCGGGCGACGCCCCACACGGCGGCGCCGCGCTGCCATCGCATCGTCACACGCCTCGATTCGGCGGACCCGACTCGCCGACACGACCGCTGCTACACTCGGCCGCCCGCGATGGAGGCGACCCGAGAGTGAGCGAGCTGCGACGGATCACGCGCGAGGAGCGCGAGCGGCGCGAGAGCGAGCTGCTGGCGCCGTCGGCGACCCGCTCGGCCGAGAGCCGCGGCCGCCAGGAGCCCGAGCGGCCCGACGCCTACCGGACGTGCTTCGAGCGCGACCGCGACCGCATTCTGCACTCGAAGGCTTTCCGGCGCCTCAAGCACAAGACCCAGGTGTTCATCAATCCGGAAGGCGATCACGTCGTCACCCGGCTCACCCACACCCTCCAGGTCACCCAGATCGGCCGCTCTCTTTCCGAGGCCCTGGGCCTCAACGACGCTCTCGTCGAGTCGGTCTGCCTCGGTCACGAGGTCGGCCACCCTCCCTTCGGCCACAACGGCGAGGAGGCGCTCACCCCCTACGTCGACGGCGAGTGGCTCCACTCCGCCCAGAGCGTCCGCGTCTTCGAGATCCTCGAGCCGCTCAACTTGAGCTGGGAGGTCCTCGACGGCATCCGTGCCCACACCTGGAAGGTCGATCCGCCGCCGGCGACCCCGGAGGGCTGGATCATTCGCTTCGCCGATCGAATCGCCTACCTGGTGCACGACATGGAGGACGCGATCCGCGCCGGCATCCTGGCGCCCTCCGACATTCCCGCCGACAGCCTGAAGGTCTTCGGCGAGCCGGGACGGGAGTGGATCTCGCGCATGATCCACTCGGTGATCGACGAGTCGCTGCGCCAGGGCCGCGTCGCCATGGAGCC
>JAHEKO010000560.1 GCA_024638355.1 Acidobacteriota bacterium | reverse complement strand
CTCTCGCGGGTTGAAGAAGCCGTAGGGGCCCATCTCCCGATTCGGCAGGACCGGATAGACGACGAGCACGACGGCGAGAAACTTGAGCGTGGCCTCGAACTCGGTCTCGCTGATCTGCTCCCTGACGAATGTGTGGAGGGTTCGCTTGGAGGCCAGGAAGATCGTGAGCGTGATGCCCAGGCCGATGGCGACCGTTTCCTGCGTCTTGAGAAGGTAGCCGATCCAGAAGACCAGCAGTGCCGCGAACTCCGTGGTCAGCCCCAGACTCCCCGCCGGGGATCGGTAGTAGCCGAGGAGCACCATCGCCGCCACCGCGACGAAGGTCGACGCGGTGAAGAGAGGCGTGGCGAACTGGCCGCAGAGCGCTCCCAGCAGGCAGATGATCCCGAAGGTACGCACCCCGGCGGACTTCTTCTCGCCGGGCTCGCGCCCGCGATAGCGCTCGGCGCCCACGAGCAGCCCGAGGGCCAGCGCTTCGGCTAGGAGCTTGACAATCGCCAGGTCGGTCTTCATCGCGGGTAGCAGAATGAGAATGCCACGGTTTTGGAAAGCGGCGACAGGCTCGTCATTTCGAGGTGTCGGCACCCAACCTGGGAACTGCACTCGAGCGACTTGTCACCGAGTCTCCCAGGCTTCCCCGGATTCGGGCGACCCGTGGCTAGAATGCGTTCCATGATGCGACGATCGTGGGTGGGGATGCTGCTCGCACTTTGCGCCGCCGCCGCCGGGGCGGCGGAGCGCTGCCGGCCGATCCCGGGCCTCGAGCCGTGGGAGCGGCCGGGCGCGGTGCTGCTTCTGGGCGAGATCCACGGCACGGTCGAAGGCCCTGCATTCGTCGGAGACGTCGCCTGTCACGTGGCGCGGGCGGAGCTTCCGGTGGTTGTCGCTCTCGAGCTGCCGGTCGAGCGGGCGATCTTCTCGCAGCTCGCCCTGAACGATCCAGGCTCAGCTATTCAGCCTTGTAGCCCTTGCCCTCTAGGCACACGAGGAAGGCCTTCTTGAGGTTCCCCTGGTGCGCCTCGCTGGCGGCCTGCTCGCCCGTGGCCGCCTGCTGAGAGGCCTGTTGGGCCGCTTGCTGCTGCGCCGCCTTCGCCTTGCGCCTGCCGGCGACGGCCCCGGCCGCGGCCGCGACCTCGGCGATCTCGGGATCGTCGTCCTCCTCGCCCAGCGCGCGCTCGACCCGGTCTTCGAGGTCGCCACCGCTCGCGGCCGCTCTGGTAGTGCGCCCGGCGACGTCCTTCGCGTCCGCGTCTTTCAGCCTGTCTCCGAGATCGTCGTCGCCGATCGCTCGGCGCAGGTTGTCACCGGGCTCCGGCTCGTCGTCCTCGACCAGCTCCTCGACGACCTCGCCCGCCACCGCGCCGCGTGCCGCGCCCTTGGCTGCCGCTCGTCGCTGCGCCTTCTTGGCCTCCGCCTGAGCGGCTTCCGCGGGTGGGGCGGCCGCAGCTGCGGTCGCCTGCTCACCGACCTGCGCCTTGGCCCAGGCCTCGCATTCGGCCTCGTCGGCCGCCTGCTGCTCGGGTGTCTGGCCCTCGGCAGGGAAGATAAAGACGCCGAGCGACTGGGCAAACGGCACCTCGGCGGGTGGTGGCGCCGGCTGCGCCGGCTGTTCCGTCTCGCCGCTCCGTGCTTCCTTGCGCTCCTGGCGGCGCTCCCGCCGCTGCGCATCAGCGGCCTCGACAACCAAGAAGCCGAGCAACGACAAGATAACGAGGATTCGAGTCCAAGCCTTCATGGAGACCTCCTTCTCTGTACTCGTCGAGAAGTGCATGCTATCTCGGCCGCCTCTGACGGTCCGCTGATCGCCTGTCAGGGGGACATGCTCGCGAAGACACGGATCTGGACGGCTTCCGCGTCCGGACGGGTGTCGCGCGAGAGCGTCTTCGAGCCCGGCATGAGCTCCAAGTTAGCATGTGCCCGCGGTGCCGCCGGAGGATCGCCGGGGGCCGAGCTTCGACCGCGAACCGGCGGCTACTTCCCCCGAGCCCCGCGAATCAGCGTCCGGATCATCCGCTCGGTGGTGATGAACTGCCAGCTCCAGCTTTCGTAGTCCGCCAGGGGGTTGGCTTCCAGGATCTCGTCGTCGCTCTTGCCCGCCGCCACCAGCGCCTGGATCTTGCCTCGACCGTCCTCGAGCATGTCGATCGAGGCCTGGAGATCCGCCTTGCTCGCCATCGGGCCGTGACCCGGGATGATGCGCGTGTCGTCGTCGATCATCGCCAGCAGCTCTTGCTGGGCGGCGATGAAGCCGTCGACGGTGCCGCCGGAGTCGAGATCGATGAACGGGAAGATACGGTTGAACAGCACGTCGCCCGTGTGGACGACGTCGTCTTCGCGGAAGTGGATGACCGCGTCGCCGTCGGTGTGGGCCGCGGCGACGTGGAAGACGTAGGCCGAGCGGTCGTTGAGATGGAAGGTGACCGCATCGGAAAAGGTCACCACCGGCAGCGCGTCCTCGGGCGCCGGCTGGTTGCCGTCGGGCATCCGAACGCCCTGATCGACCAACCGCCGGCGCAGGTTGTCGTGCGCCACGATGGTGGCGTCGGCCTTGCCGAACGCTTCGTTGCCACCGATGTGGTCGCCGTGTACGTGGGTGTTGACCAGGAAGTCGACGTCGTCGTCGGTGATCTCGGCGATGGCGGCCATCAGCTCGTCGGTGAGCGGCGGCAGGCCGTCGTCGATCAGGAAGG
>JAHEKO010000559.1 GCA_024638355.1 Acidobacteriota bacterium | reverse complement strand
GTCGCCAGCACGGGGACGAGGTCGTCGATGTCGACCGCCAGATCGACGTCGAATCCGTCGCGGTCGAGCCGGCCGCCTCCCGAGATCGACTCCAGGGCGGGCAGCGCGCCGGACAGTGCCAGCGTGCCGTTCGACCACTCGACCTGCGTACGCGCGTCGGTACGGAGACGCTCGCCGCCGAGCGAGAACTCCGACCACGAAAGCTCGCCGTCGGCCCGCGGGCTCTCGAGGCTGCCTCGCAGGCGGCCCTCCACTTCGACCCGGCCGGAGGCGCCGGGCAGCCAGCGGTCGAAGGGCGCCGCGGCCAGGTCGAGCGCATCGCTCTCGAGGCGCAGATCCATGTCGCTCGCCCCCAGCCCGAGCGAGCCGCTCAATCGCGCCCGGCCGGCCGCGGCGACCGCCTCGACCTCGGCGAGCCTGAGGCGATACGGGTCGAACTCGAGGTCGAAAGCGATGCTGTCGACGCCGAGCCCGCCGACTACGGCGGGAGCGACCACGGCCTCGATGCGGCCGGCGGGGGCGTCCGGATCGCCCCACACGACCAGCGAGCCGTCCAACGGCCCCGCCACCGGCAGACCGAGCGGGAACCAGGCCTCGACGTCGGAGCAGGGCCAGCCCGCGGAGTCGACGCTCATCGCGAACGGCACTGCAGAGGCCGACGGCGCCGGCTCGGACTCGACGTCGAAGGGGATCGAACCGGTGACGATGGCGGCGCCGTCGGTCCGCAGCAGCTCGACCCGGAGATCCTGGATCCCTCGCTGCGACACGGCGAACGCACCGTGCACCCGCTGTGCGCTTCCGCCCGGTGCCACGAAGTCGGCGAGATCGATGCGCACCTGGCTACCGACGCCACCAGGCGTCAGGAGCAGGGTACCGCCGACCTGGCCGGCGCCGGCGCTCGGCGCCCAGGGAGCCTCTGCCAGCAGCTCGGCCGAAAGCGGCAGCAGCGCGACGAGCTCCTGGACCCGCTCGGTGCCGACCTCCAGCTCGACTCGCCCGGCTCGAGCTCGCACGTCGTAGTCGATGGCCACGAGGGCGTGATGCGACTCCGAGACCAGGCGGATCGAGTCGCTGCGCAGGAGGCCGTCGTCGAGGGTCAGCGACGCCGAGCCGCCGAACTGGAGCCGCTCCGCGGTAGCCGGGCCCCGCTCGACCTGGAGCTGCGCGCTACCGTTGCCGCCGAGCGGGCTCCGAATCGGCGCCGAGTAGTCGAAGGGACCGCTGGTCCTGCCGTCGATGCCGGGAAGCGGAATCTTCTGGTCGGCCAGGATTCGCGCCAGCGAGACCTCCTCCAGCCGAAGCTGCAGGTCGAAGGGCTCACCCTCTTCGAGCAGGCGCACTCCGACCCGACCCGCGACCCTGCCGCCGCCGTAGCTGCCTCGGGTCACGTCGGCGCGCACGCTGTTCCGATCGCCGGCGACCTCGGCCTCGAGCCCCGTCACGCGACGTCCGAAGACCTCCAGCTCGGCCGACGTCAGAGTGCCGCGGTAGCCCCACAACCGCGGCCGCCAGGCCACGCCGCCGACGAAGCGGAAATCGCCGCGAACCTCGCCCCGCGTATAGCCGAGAAGATCGACCAGGGTCCCGGAGGCGCGGGCTTCGAAGTCGAGATCGAGCCGTCGCTCGGGCAGCCAGCTCCACCCCCCGGTCGCCTCGACGTCGAGCTCGGGACCGCTGACCCGGGCGCTCGACAGGCGCAGGCCCGTGGGCCCGGCCACGACACGCGCCGACACCGTACCGAGGTAGGGCCGCGCCCGGGGCAGGAGAAGCTCCACGTCCTGCACCTCGACGCGGCCGGCGGCCTCCAGGCCCTCTCCGCCCAGAAGCGTCGCACGCAGATCCCGCCCGGAGACGCTGAGCTCCACGCGGCGGCGATCGACTTCGAGAGTGCCCCCGCGAATCGTCAGCTCGCGGATCGACAGCTCGAGAGGGGGTGCCCGCCGAGCGCCGCCCGCGCGCCCGCCGAAGCGCAGATTCGTCGTTCCGTCCGGATGCTGGATCAGCCGCACGAGCGGCTCTTCGATCAGAACCCGTCCCAGGCGCAGAGTGCGGCTCGACCAGCGCAGCGAACGACCCTCGACCGAGACCCGGGCGACGCTGGCGAACGCCGCCTCCCCCGGCTCCGAGCCGCCGATCTCCAGCCCCCGGAGCTCGATTCCGAAAGGCAGCAGACCGAACTCCAGCGCCTCGACGCTCACCTCGCGATCGAGCGAGCTCGCGAGCCTCTGCTCCACCCACCGCCGCGCCCGCTCGGCGACGTAGTCGCTCGTCAGGAGCCGGCCTCCCAGCCACGTCAGCACCGCGAGCAACGCCAGCAGCCAGAGCGCCGGCCGCACCACCCACCGCCGCACCCGCCCATGCCGCCGCCGCCCAGCCCCCTTCGAGTCCCGCCGAGCGCGCTCTTCCTTCACCACACCCTAGTTTCGCAAACCCAATGCCAGCCACCCGAGAATCAGGTCAAGTCGAGGCCAAGCCGCGGCAGGGCTGTGGAAGCCGTGGAAGCCGCCCACCCACCTCCCACCCTGTAAAACCCTACGGCTTTTCCACACCTCCCACCGCTCCCACAGCCCCGAAGACGACGAACAAATCGACTGGAGACCATTTGCATAACCTCACGCACCCATCCCCTCGACTCAGCGACGTCCGCAACCCCCATCCACCACCACCACCACCACCACCACCACCACCAC
>JAHEKO010000558.1 GCA_024638355.1 Acidobacteriota bacterium | reverse complement strand
CCCGATCAAGCTCCGCGACCGCCGGCGGCCAGGTTCGCCACCTGGAGCTCGAGCCGCTTGATCTCGCGGGTCAGCGCGTGGCGCTGCATCTCCATCCAGTGCCAGATCTTCATGCCCATGATCGAGATCAGGCTGAAGAAGAGCAGCGCGCCCCAGCGCAGCATCTCGGGAACGTTGTCGGCCGCCAGAAAGCGCAGCAGGCTGAAGATACCGAGCGCCATGAAGACAATGCCGATGACGATCGCCAGCACCGCCAGGTAGCGCATCTTGCCGCGAAACATCCCGGTCACCAGCTCGAAGACGGAGGGCTCGTCGAACACCCGATCGTAAAGGTCGGCCTCTTCCTTGCTCAGGGCCTCACGGATCATGTCGTCGATCTGCTCGTCCTTGCGCTTCATTCTCGTTCCTCCAGTCTCGCCTTGAGGGCGTTGCGAGTGTGAAAGAGGCGGGACTTCACTGTCCCGCGGGGTATCGAAAGGGCCTCCGAGATCTCCGGAACCGTCATCCCTTCGACGTAGAACATCGCCAGAAGCACCTGGCGGTCGGCCGCGAGCTCGGCGATCGCCTGGCGCAGCCAGCCGACCTCGGCCGAGGGATTCGAGGGCGGCACCGCCGCCGGCGCCGCTTCCGCGGCCGCGCGATCGTCGCGCCGCCGGCGGCGCACGCGCGACCGAATCCAGTCGCTCGACTTGCGGGTGACGATGCGGTAGGCCCAGGCCCGAAAGCGGGCGGGATCCTGCAAGCGGCGCAGACCGCGGACGATGGCGACCCACGCCTCCTGCGCGACGTCGGCTCCCGCCTCGGCCTCGCCCGTCAGCCGCGTCGCGTGGCGCAGGAGCTTCGGGTGCCAGCGCCGTGCGAGCGTGTCCAGCGACGCCACGTCGCCGCCCTGCGTCTGCAGAACGAGGAGCTCGTCGAGGACATCCTGGCGGCTTCTCATCGCTCTTTCCCTACCCAGAGTCGTTCCAAACCCCCAACCGGTTCAGCCCAATGTAGCGCCCGGACCCGTGCCGGGCGGGCTCGGGCTCGATCCGGCGGCCGGTTGAAAACCCCCAGTCGCTTCACTAGGATGCCCATTGTCTCGCCGCTGCGCGCGAGCCCCCACCCTCAAAATGAGCACATCCTCTCGGCGATTCCTGAAGCGCTGCCTCGACTGGTTCTATCGACGTACCGGCATCCAGCTCTACCGCGACGAGCACGGCTTCTACTCACCGTTGCCGAGCTACGACGAGCTCGAGCGGCACCGCGCCCAGTGGGCGAATCCGAGCGAGATGGTCGGCGTCTCCCGCGACCCCGGACCGATGCGCGAGCGCCTCGAGCGGCTGGTGGCGACCTACGGCGCCGAGCTCGACGAGCTCCCGAGCTACTACGAGGTCAAGAAGAAGGGGCTGGGCGAAGGGTTCACCATCCTCGACTCCTTCCTCCTCTATTTCATGCTGCGCGACCTGAAACCCAAGCGCGTCATCGAGATCGGCTCCGGATTCTGCACCTACTATTCGACCGCCGCCCTGGCGAAGAACGCCGCCGACGGGCACGCCTGCGAGCGGCATCAGATAGTGGAGCCCCACCCCTGGCAGGGCCTGCGCGACCTGGTGGGCGACGGCCTGGTGGTCAAGGAGGCCCAGGACGTGCCGATGGAGCTCTTCGCCGGGCTCGAGTCGGGCGACGTGCTCTTCATCGACACCAGCCATGTGCTCAAGGTCGGCGGCGAGGTCGGATTCCTCTACCTGGAGGTCGTTCCGCGCCTCGCTCCGGGAGTCGTGGTACACGCGCACGACATCCACTTCCCCTACACCTATCCCTATCCGGCGGCGCGCTACCTCGAGACCCGGCTCTTTCCCTGGGTCTGGACCGAGGCCGCCCTGCTCCAGGGCTTCTTCGCCTTCAACGACAGCTTCGAGATCCTGATCTCGAACGCGCTGCTGCGCCACGACGATCAGCAGGCGGGAACCGACCGGCTGAGCGAGATTCCCGGCGTCAAGCCGCTCGATCCGATGGACTTCGACACCCACTACGGCTCCCTCTGGTTCCGGCGCTCTCGCTAGCCATGGCGCACCAGATCGCCGACAACAAGAGCACAGGGAGGGGGCGTCCCTCTCCCCCCGCGAGGGAGGGAGAGGGAATCGGGAACCGCGAGGGGGGCGAGGGAGTAGGGGGAGATGCACCCAAAGTCGCCGCGATCGTCCTCAACTACAACGGGCGCGACGTCACCCTCGAGGCGCTCGGCAGCCTCTCGAAGCTCGACTACCCCGATTACGACCTGATCGTGGTCGACAACGGCTCGACCGACGGCTCGTACGAGGCGATCGCCGAGGCCTACCCGGACGTCATCCAGATCCGCACCGAGGAGAATCTGATGGCCTCGGGCGGCATGAACCTCGGTCTGCGCTGGGCGCTCGAGCGCGACTACGACTACCTGCTGCTGCTCAACAACGACATCGAAACCGACCCCCGGATGCTCACCGAGATGGTCGCCGCGTGCGAGGCGGACCCGACGGTCGGCTGTGTCGGGCCCAAGGCCTACTACTACTGGGACCGGGAGCGCATCTGGTCGGCGGGCGGGATCATCCGCTTCAAGGAGTCGTCGTCGAAGGAGCGGGGCATGGGCGAGATCGATCGCGGCCAGTACGACCGCGACGAGGAGGTCGCGTACATCAACGGCTGCGCCATGCTGGTGCCGAGCCGGGTCATG
>JAHEKO010000088.1 GCA_024638355.1 Acidobacteriota bacterium | reverse complement strand
GCGGGACCGCCCGCGCCGCGCCTGGTAGAGGCCGTGGAAGTAGAAGACCATCGGCCAGAGGACGACGATGAACGGCAGCAGCGCCAGGTAGGGCTGGAACTCGGGCAGGTGCGGCTTGAGGTAGGTCGCCGGCAGGACCGCGACCTCGAACCTCAGGTACCACGCGGCGAAGAACGCCACCAGCGTCAGAACCAGATCGCTGGCGAAGTAGGTCGCCTTGGTCAGCCGGTTACGCCGGTGGATCAGATCTCTATCCTCTCGTCGAGCAGAGCGCGCAGGCGGTCAGCGAAGCGAGCCGTGGAGAATCTTTCCGCGCGGTTTCTAAGATTCAATTTATTGAAACTCAGTTCTCGCGTTTTGTCAATCGCCTCTGCGAGAACCGCAGGCCGTTCTTCTTCGGTGTAGAGCGTGCCGTGGACGCCGTCCTCGACGATGTCGAGAATTCCACCCCGTCCCAGCGCCACCATCGGAGCGCCGCAGGCGAGAGCCTCCACGCTCGATATCCCGAAGTCTTCCACACCCGGTTGGAGCACACAACTGGCGCCGCGGTAGAGAGCGCGCAGGGTCTCGGCGTCGACGGCGCCGAGCAGCCGGACGCCGTCGGTTCCGAGCCGCTCGAGGCGCGATCGCTCCGGGCCGGTGCCGACCACCCGCAGCTCGACCCCGAGCGACTTGCAGGCGGCGATGGCCAGATCGACGCGTTTGTAGGGCGCCAGCGCCGACACCATCAGGCAGTAATCGCCCGGGCTGCCTTCGCCGGGGGTGTAGAACTCGGTGTCGACCGGCGGGTGGAGGACCTCCGCCGAGCGGCCGTAGTAGCGGCGGATGCGCTCGGCGACGAACGACGAGTTGGCGAGGAACCGGCTGACCCGCGGCGCCGTCGCGACGTCCCAGCGGCGCAGCTGGGCGAGGACGAAGGCGCGCAGCCGCGCCACCGGGCCGGTACGCCTGGGAAAGTAGGCGTGCTCCTGGTCCCAGGCGTAGCGCATCGGCGTGTGGCAGTAGCAGACGTGATAGGCGCCCGGGCCGGGAATGACCCCTTTGGCCACCGCGTGGCTGCTGCTCACGATCAGCTCGTAGCGGCTCAGGTCGAACTCCTCGACCGCGGTGGGGAAGAAGGGCAGGTAGTGGCGGTAGTACTTCCGCACGCCCGGCGCGTGCTGCAGCAGGCTGGTGTGGATCGGATGGCTCTCGAGCTGCCGGCTGACGCTGCCGGGGAAGTGGAAGAGGGTGTAGATCGGGCTCCGCGGGTAGAGGCCGGCGATGACCTCGAGGACCTTCTCGCCCCCGCGCATCCCGGTCAGCCAGTCGTGAACCAGGGCGACGTCGGCGCTCATTGAGAGCCGTTGCCGTGAAGCGCCTTCTCGTAGACTTCGAGCGTGCGCTCGGCGGTGCGATCCCAGCGAAAGTCGGCGGCGCGCCTCACCCCGAGTCGCGCGAGGGCCTCGCGGTGCTCGGCGTCGCCCAGGCAGTGGACGATGGCGCGGGCGATCTGCTCGACGTCGAGCGGGTCGACGAGCTGGGCGTAGCCCTCGGCGACCTCGCGCAGCGCCGAGCTGTTGGAGGTGATCACCGGCACGCCGCTGGCCATCGCCTCGACCACGGGCAGGCCAAAGCCTTCGTACAGGGTCGGATAGAGAAACAGGTCGGCTCCCTGGTAGA
Source organism: Acidobacteriota bacterium (assembly GCA_024638355.1). GTDB lineage: Bacteria > Acidobacteriota > Thermoanaerobaculia > Multivoradales > JAHEKO01 > JAHEKO01. Next base: position 9,002 of record JAHEKO010000088.1, on the reverse strand, counting down.
GAGCGGTCAGGGTGTCGTCGTCGACGTGGCCGAGCAGGCTCACGCGGTCGCCGATTCCGAGCTGCTCGGCGCGCAGCCGGATCTTGAAGTCGCGGCTCTCGCGGTTGCCGACGCAGACCAGCCGGCTGTCGAGCTCGCCGATCTCGAGCGCGCGGGCGAAGCCTTTGACCACGCTGTCGAGGTTCTTGTGGGGCTTCGGGTTGCCGACGAAGAGCGTGTAGCCGGGCTCGAGGCCCAGCGGTCCGAGCTTCGCGGCCAGGGCCCGCTCGGAGAGTCGCTCCGAAAAGCGCTGCGACACGCCGTAGTAGATGACGTTGATCTTCTGCCCGTTGACCTCGAAGTACTCCATGAGGTCGGCCTTGGTGTTTTGCGAGCCGGCGATGATCTGATCGCCGCGAAGCAGGCTGCGTCGGATCATCCGCTGCGCGTACAGGTAGGCGAGCGGTCCCGGCAGGAACTCCGGATAGAGCAGGTGGATGATGTCGTGGATCGTCACCACCGCCCGGCACGGAACGATCGCCGGCAGCACGTAGTGGGTCGCGTGGTAGAGATCGAGGCGCAGTCGCAGCAGCCGCCACGACAGCGCAATGAGCTCCCGCACCGAGTAGACCGGCGAGCGCTCGACCACCGTCTGGAAGTTGTCGGGCAGGTCGTCGAGCAGGTTGGCGTGCGAAGCGCCGATGAACAGCACGTAGCGGTTCTCGGTGTCGGTCGCGGCGATCGCGCGCACCAGATTCTGGATATAGGTGCCGATGCCGAAGTCGGTGAGCTTGCGGGCGTCGATGCCGATGTTGTGGGCCAAGCGTCAGCTCCAGGGTGTCTCGAGCGAGCGTTCGAAAAGGGTCTCCATCTCAGCCGCCGCCCGCGCCCAGCTGAAGCTCGCCGCGTGCTCGACTCCGCGCTCGCCCAGCTCGCCGGCGAGCCCCGGCTCCGAGAGTATCCGACGGAGGGCCCGAGCGAGCCCTTCCGGGTCGTCTGGATCGATGGTCAAGGCCGCCTGCCCAGCCACCTCCAGCAGGCTCGAGCGGTTCGACGTGATGGTCGGCACGCCGCAGGCCATGGCCTCGAGCGGGGGTAGGCCGAACCCCTCGTAGAACGATGGATAGACGAAGACGGTCGCCGCCTGGAACAGACGGATCAGGTCGGCGCGCGAGGTATGGCCGAGGTATTTCAACCCGAGCGGCGCCAGCGCTTCGAAGCGGCGGAGGAGCCCGCGCGAATGCCACCCGGGGTCGCCGGAGAGCACCAGCGGCGGCGTCGACGGGTCGTCGCGGCGTAGCGCCTCCCAGGCGTCGAGCAGCACGGGAACGTTCTTGCGCGGCTCCAGGGTGCCGACGAAGAGGACGTAGCCGTCGGGACTCTCGAGCCGCTCGCGCGTCGCCGCAATCTCCTCGGCCGGCGCCGGGTGGAAGTCCGGCCGCACGCCCGGGTAGATCACCGAGAGCCGGGCGGCGCACTGCGGAAAATGGAACCGGAGGTCGTCGGCGGTGGCGAGTGAATCGGCCACGACCCGGCTCGCCGTTTCGAGCGTCGGGCGGATGAAGGGCAGGATCGACAGCCGCACCTTCAGCCGGTGGGCCTCCGGATGCAGAACGGCGGTCAGATCGTGCACCGTCACCACCGCCGGCTTGGGCGGGCGCAGCGGCAGGGTGTTGAGCGGCGACCAGAGGAGGTCGATGTCGTCGCGGGCGACCCTGCGCGCCAGCGTGATCTGCTGCCACCAGACGCCGAAGGGCGCCCGCTGGCGCTCGACGGCGATGCCGGCGCGGCGCAGCTCGTCGTCGCGGCTGGTCTGCTCGTGCGCCATGGCGGCGTAGCGAAACCGGCCGAGCCGCTCGAGGTCGAGGAGCATCTCGAGGGTGAAAAAGCCGATGCCGGTCGGCTGTCCGACCAGGGCGCGGACGTCGACGGCGACGGTCGGCCGATGACTTCGCCCGGTCAAGCCGGCCTCTCCGGCGCTTCGTCGAGCGGCGGTCGGCCCGCCGCGGCTCGCCAAACCTCGGTCGTCTCCTGCGCCGCTCGCGCCCAGCTGAAAGCGTCCAGCCGCTCGCGGCCGGCGCGCACCAGCGCCGCCCGGGTCGGCTCGGAGGCCAGCAGGCGCTCGACCTCGGCGGCGAAGAGATCGGGCCGGTCGGTGGGCGCGTAGAGCGCGGCGTCGGCGGCGACCTCGCGCAGCGCCGGGATGTCGCCGGCGACCAGCGGCGTGCCGGCGAAGAGCGCCTCGACCGCGGGCAGACCGAAGCCCTCGTAGAGCGAGGGGAAGACCACCAGGGCCGCCTCGCGGTAGAGCGCCGCGAGCTGCTCCTCCGCGACGTAGCCGAGGTGGTGCACCCAGCCGGCGCTCTCACCCCGGGCGATCTCCGCGCGGATGGCGTCGGCCTTCCAGCCGAAGCTTCCGCAGAAGACGAGATCGGGCGCCGACGGCAAGCGATGGCGCAGCGTCCGCCACGCCTCGAGCAGCATCAGGATGTTCTTGCGCGGCTCGAGCGTACCGACGTGCAGCGCGAACGACGCCGGCACCTCGTCCGGCAGCGCGCCGGGCGCGACCTCGCTCAGGTGGCCGGGCCCGTGGTGGACGGGGCGCACGCGGCCGCCGCGGGCGTAGCCGTAGCGGCCGAGCTCGTCGCGGATGGCTCGGCTGACGGTGATGATGCGGTCGGCTTCGAAGATCGAGTGCTCGAGCTTGCCGGTGAGCTCCTGCAGGGTCTCGTCGCGCAGCGTCCAGGGAACCGCGCGCAGCCCGAGGTCGTGAATGGTCACGACCCTGGCGCCGCGGGCGAGGCGAAAGCGCCGCGGCAGGAAGTAGTTCGGAGCGAACACGACCTCGTTGGCGTCGGCGGCGATCAGCAACGGCTCGAGCCTGCGCAGCAGGCGGATCACCGGGCCGCGGGGAAGGAAGATGTCCTCGGGAACCTGGTGCAGAACCCGCTCGAGGGCGGCGCCGGTGGGAATCGCGACGTGGGGCTCGATCCGGTCCGGACTGTCGACGACCGTCGGCCCGTAGAGCCGCACGACCAGGTCGTCGCGATCGGCCACCGCTTCGAGCAGTCGATAGAGGTACCAGCCGACGCCGGTGAGCGGCTCCCAGAAGGCGGTGATCTCCACCCCGACGGCGAGCCGGGAGTCTTGTCGCTGGGCCGCGAAGTGGCGGCTGAGTGCCGCCAGCCAGCCGAGGGTGGCGACGATGCGGCGCGGCGTGAGCTTCGACAGCCAGCGCCACAGGTAGTAGCCGCCCTGAATCTTGAGCCAGTTGTAGGCTCGTCGCGTCCGGGGGAGCCGCCGTGCCAGGGCTCGTCGCAGCCGCCGCCCCGGGTCCGGGCGGCCGGGCTCGCCGCCGAGCTGCTCCTCGGGCTCCATGCCCCGCGAGATTAGCAGGGGTGGAGTGGATCGCTGCCTCCCTCCCGCGCCGGGCGAAACCGACGGACCCACGACCTTGCCGGGGCCGGACTTGACTCGGTGCGGGCTGTCCCTTAGCCTCTTGGCTGTCGCAGAGGGGTGCTGTATGCGTATCCGGCTGGATCGAATCAGCGACGAGCCCTTCAGGTGGGAGGAGCGGCGGCGGATCGAGCCGTCGATCCTCGAACGACCCGAGATCGTAGGTCTCGGCGAGATCACCTGGGGGGGGACGATCACCAACACAGGTACGGGGCACCTTTTCCAGGGCAAGCTCGAGTATGAGCAGACGCTGACCTGTCAGCGCTGTCTCGCAGAGACCTCCGGGCCGATCCAGGCGGAGGTGGAGCTGCTTCTGGTTTCCGACGGCGAGGAGCCGACGGAAGGCGAGTTGGAGCTCGAGGCCGAAGATCTGGATGTCCACTACGTAGCCGACGAGATCGTCGATACCGAGCCCCTCCTGTTCGAGCAACTGCAGTTGAATGTACCCATGAGAGTCCTTTGCCGTGAAGCTTGCGCCGGGTTGTGCCCGCACTGCGGAATCGACCGGAACCGCGACTCCTGCGATTGCCAGGAGCCGGTCGTCGATCCGCGCTGGGCGGCGTTGCGCGGTCTGCGCGGCCTGGAGGAATAGCGATGGCCAACCCGAAACGACGCCACTCCAAAGCACGCCGGAACCGCCGGAGAGCCCACGATGCCCTGCCCCGGCAGACCAGCTCGGTCTGCCCCGAATGCGGCGAGGTGAAGCTGCCGCATCGCGCTTGCCCGCAGTGCGGCCACTACAAGGGCCGCGAGGTCATCGAAGGCAAGGAGTAGCCGCCGCGCGTCGATCGCGCGCGACCTCGCCACCTCTATTCGCTCGCCGGACCGCAACGATCCCCGCCACGGCGCCCGCCGCCGAGGGCGATCGGACCAGCCTGACCTTCTAACCAGCTTTCTACGGCGCCGTTACGACGGCTCGCGACGAAACCCGGTGAGAAGGTCACGCTAGAATCACCCGGGAACCTGGAGATGAAGATCGCAGTCGACGCCATGGGCGGGGACTTCGCGCCGCGGGCCACCGTCGAAGGCGCCTACCGGGCCGCGAGCGAGGACGGCACCGCGCTGCTGCTGGTCGGCGACCAGCCGGCGCTCGAGGGCGAGCTCGAGCGGCTCGGGGGGGCGCCTCCGGCGATCGAGATCGTCCACGCCGAAGAGACGGTCGGCATGGACGAGCCGCCGACCACTCCGATCCGCCGCAAGCCGCAGTCGTCGATTCGGATCTGTGCCGAGCTGGTGCGCGACTCCGCCGCGCAGGCGATGGTCAGCGCCGGCAACACCGGCGCCGCGATGATCGCCGCGAAGCACGTGATGGGCACGATCCGCGGCGTCGACCGCCCGGCGTTGGCCGGCGTCTTTCCGGCCCGCAACGGCCGCACCGTGGTGCTCGACATCGGCGCCAACGTCGGCACGAAGCCGGCCCAGCTCCGGCAGTTCGCGGTCATGGGACACGCCTTCGCCCAGGGACTCATGGACACGGCGGCGCCCCGCGTCGGCCTGATGTCGATCGGTGAGGAGGAGGCCAAGGGCAACGACCTGACGCGGGCCGTGTTCGAGCAGATGAAGGTCAGCGGCCTGAACTTCGTCGGCAACGTCGAGGGCCGCGACATCTTCCGGGGCACGGTAGACGTCATCGTCTGCGACGGGTTCGTGGGCAACGTGATCCTCAAGAGCACCGAGTCGCTGGCGCTGCTCATGACGACCATGCTGCGCGAGGAGATGGGCCGGAACTGGCGCACTCGCCTCGGCTACCGGCTGGCGCGACAGGCCTTCGACAACCTGAGCCAGAGACTGGACTATCGCGAGCACGGGGCGGTGCCGCTGCTCGGGGTGCGCGGAGGCTGCTTCATCGGTCACGGCCGCTCCAGCCCGAAGGCGATCCACAGCGCGATCCGCCGCGCGGTCGAGTTCGTGCGCGCCGAGCTCCACTTGCGGATCGAGGAGGAGGTCGCGGAGCTGCACGCCCAGGAGGAAGCGCTGTTCGAACAGGGTGTGATCGAGGAGGTGTCATGAGCGAAACCGTAGCGTTCGTCTTTCCGGGGCAGGGCTCGCAGAAGGTCGGCATGGGTAGGGATTGGGCCGACGCGTTTCCCGAGTCGCGGCGGGCGTTCGAAGAGGCCGACGCCGTTTTGCCCGGGCTCTCACGCCTCTGTTGGGAGGGTCCCGCGGAGGAGTTGCAGCTTACGGCCAACACCCAGCCGGCCATCCTGGCGACCTCGGTGGCGATCCATCGTGCGCTCGAAGATCGGGTGGACGAGCCCGCGCTGGTGGCCGGCCACAGTCTCGGCGAGTATTCGGCCCTGGTGGCGAGCGGCGCCCTGAGGTTCGAGGATGCCCTGCGTCTGGTGCGGCGCCGCGGCGAGCTCATGCAGGAGGCGGTGCCGGTCGGCGCCGGCGGCATGGCGGCCATCCTCGGGCTGGACGCGGCGACGGTGGAGGAGATCGCCGCGGAGGCGGCCGCCGACGGCGAGCTGTGCGCCGTCGCCAACTACAACGAGCCGCGGCAGACGGTGATCGCCGGCCATCGGGCGGCGGTCGAGAGGGCGGCCGAGCTGGCCAAGGCCCGGGGCGCGAAGCGTGCCCTGCTGCTGCCGGTGTCGGCGCCCTTCCACTCGCCGCTGATGGCGCCGGCGCGAGTCGGCCTGGCGCCGTTGCTCGAGACGACGCCCTTCGAGGACCCACGCTGGCCGGTCGTCACCAACGTCGACGCGCGCCCGCTCGAGGACGGCGCCGGCGCGCGCAAGGCGCTCGTGCGGCAGGTCGACAGCCCGGTGCGCTGGGTCGAATCGGTGGAATGGATGGCGGACGAAGGGGGTGTCGTGAAGTTCGTCGAGGTCGGGCCGGGCGCAGTCCTCTCCGGATTGGTGCGGCGGATCGCACCCGGAAGCTCGACCATCAGCCTGGCGCAGCCCGAGAAGCTCGCCGAGGTGACGGCCGCGGAGAGTGAGGTGACGCAGTGACGGGGTTTCGGCTGGAGGGCAGGACCGCGCTGGTCACCGGCGCCTCCCAGGGGATCGGAGAAGCGGTGGCGAGGACGCTGGCGAGCCGGGGGGCGAGGCTGGTTCTCGCGGCGCGGAGCGTCGACAAGCTCGACGCGCTGGCCGAAGCTCTGACCGCCGGTGGCGCGGAGGCGACCGTCGTTCCCCTCGACCTGGCGGACGCCGAGGCGACCGCCGCGCGGCTGAAGGCGCTGCCCGAAGGCTTCGAGGCGATCGACATCCTGGTCAACAACGCCGGCATCACCGCCGACAACCTGCTGGTGAGGATGAGCCTCCAAGACTGGGATCGCGTGCTCGCGACGAATCTCACCGGGACGTTCGCCGTCACCAAGGCGCTCGCTCGCGGCATGATGCGGCGGAAGTTCGGCCGCATCATCTCGATCTCGTCGGTCTCCGGGCTGATGGGCAACCCCGGCCAGGCGAACTACTCGGCGGCGAAGGCCGGTCTGATCGGCTTCAGCAAGTCGCTGGCGCGCGAGCTGGCGGGCCGCAACATCACGGTCAACGTCGTGGCGCCGGGCTTCATCGAGACAGCGATGACCGAGAATCTGCCCGAGAGCGCTCGCTCGGAGCTCGCCGCGTCGATTCCGCTCAAGCGGCTGGGAAGCGTCGAAGACATCGCCGCCGCGGTCGGCTATCTGGCCAGCGACGAGGCCGGTTATGTCACCGGTCACGTCCTCAACGTCTCCGGAGGGCTCTACATCTAGAGCCATTTGTGCTAGAAAACCGAAGCCCGGAGGCAGTGTGTGAGGATGGTGCCGGGCCAACGACTCAAGGAGGATCGACCATGTCCGTGGCCGACAAGGTAACCAGCATCATCGTCGACCAGCTCGGTGTCGACGAGAGCCAGGTCAAGCCCGAAGCCAGTTTCACTGATGACCTGGGAGCCGACTCTCTCGACATCGTCGAGTTGGTCATGGCGTTTGAGGAGGAGTTCGGGATCGAGATTCCCGACGAGGATGCCGAGCGGATCGCCAAGGTCCAGGACGCAACCGCCTACATCGCCAAGAACGCCCAGGAAGACTAATTCCCTCAACCCATCCAACAGCGGAAGGTCCCGTGCAGCGCCGCCGTGTCGTCGTGACAGGAGTTGGTCTGGTGTCGCCTCTCGGGGTCGGAACCCGGGAGAGCTGGTCGGCCCTGCTGGCCGGCAAGAGCGGGATCGGTCTCAATACGCGTTTCGACGTGACCGACTATCCCGCCAAGATCGCGGGCCAGGTCGAGGGCTTCGAGGCGGCCGACTACTTCGAGCGCAAAGAGCTCAAGAAGACCGACTACCACATCCAGTACTCGATGGCGGCGGCCGGCTTCGCTCTCGCCGACTCCGGCTTCGAGATCGACGGCGGCAATGCCGAGCGGGTGGGCGTCGCCATCGGTTCGGGCATCGGCGGCCTGACCACCCTCGAGCAGACCCACAGCCGCGTGATGGAGCGCGGTCCCAGCCGGATCTCGCCGTTCTTCATTCCCAGTCTGGCGGTGAATCTCGCGGCCGGGCACGTCTCGATCCGCTACGGCGCGCGCGGACCGAACACCGCTCCGAGCACCGCCTGCACGACCGGCCTGCACGCGGTGGGCGACGCCTTCCGGATGATCCAGCACGGCTATGCCGACACCATGATCGCGGGCGGTGCCGAAGGCGTGGTGACGCCGCTCGGGGTCGGCGGTTTCTGCGCCATGAAGGCGCTGTCGACCCGCAACGACGAACCGGAGCGGGCCTCGCGCCCGTGGGACCGCGATCGCGACGGCTTCGTCCTCGGCGAGGGCGCCGGCATCATGATCCTCGAGGAGCTCGAGCAGGCGCGGGCCCGAGGCGCCGATATCTACGCCGAGATCTCGGGCTACGGCATGAGCGCCGACGCCCACCACATCTCGGCGCCCCACCCCGAGGGCCTCGGCGCCGAGAGCGTCATGAATCGAGCCCTGGCCGACGCGGAGAGGACTCCCGAAGAGGTCGATTACATCAACGCCCACGGCACCTCGACGCCGCTCGGCGACATCGCGGAGGTCAGGGCGATCAAGAGGGTCTTCGGCGAGCACGCCTACAAGCTGGCGGTGTCGTCGACCAAGTCGGCCACCGGCCACCTGCTGGGCGCGGCGGGCGGCCTCGAGACCGGCTTCGTCTGCCTGGCGATCCGCGACCAGGTGATGCCCGCGACGCTCAATCTCGAGAACCCGGGCGAGGACTGCGACCTCGACTTCGTTCCCCTCGAGGCGCGCGAGGGCAAGCTCGACGTCGCCGTCAACAACGCGTTCGGCTTCGGCGGCACCAACGGCGCGCTGATTCTCGAGCGCTACACCTAGCGCGCGGGGAAGGCCGCCGAGAATGAGCGGGACCGAGATCGAGGCGCAGGCGGGCTCGAGCGACCCCCGGCAGGAGCGGGTGCGCCGGGTGCTCGCCCGGGTTCTGGTCTTCAACCTGATCGTCGGCGTCGCCAAGCTCGTCGTCGGCTGGAGCTCCGGGGTGATCAGCATGGTCGCCGACGGGTTTCACTCGATGACCGACTCGGCGTCGAACGTGATCGGACTGGTCGGCATCGCGGTCAGCTCCCGGCCCCCGGACCGCGATCACCC
>JAHEKO010000557.1 GCA_024638355.1 Acidobacteriota bacterium | reverse complement strand
TGGAAGTACTGCGCGGCCGTGGTCGGCTGCGCGATCTGGATGGCGTCTTCGGCGGCGAGCTGCAGGAAGCGCTCGATGCGGGCGCTCGAGTGCTCCGGCCCCTGGCCTTCGTAGCCGTGCGGCAGCAGCACCACCAGGCCCGACAGCAGCCCCCACTTGTCCTCGCCGGCGCAAACGAACTGATCGAAGACGGTCTGGGCGCCGTTGGCGAAATCGCCGAACTGCGCCTCCCAGCAGACCAGCGTCTCCGGATAGTCGCGGCTGTAGCCGTACTCGAAGCCGAGCACTCCGGCCTCGGAAAGGACGGAATCGTAGATGTCGAAGCGGATGCCGTCCGGCGCCAGGGCCTGGAGCGGGCTGTGCGAGGCGCCCGTCTCGGCGTCGAACCACACGGCGTGCCGGTGGTTGAAGGTGCCCCGGCGGCTGTCCTGGCCGCTGAATCGAACCGGGCGGCCGTCTTCGAGCAGCGAGCCGAAGGCGAGAGCCTCGGCCATGCCGTAGTCGACGCGCCGCTCGCCGCGGCCCATCTCGGCGCGCTGCTCGAGCAGCTTGGCGAGCTTGGGGTGAACGTTGAAGTCGTCGGGCGCTGTGGTCAGCCGCTCGCTCAGGGCGGCGATCCGCTCGGATGAGATCCCGGTCTCGACCTCGAGCTCCGGCCGGTACGGCCCGCCGTCGAAGTTGCTCCAGTAGCCGGGCAGGGTGCGCAGCACGGGGATCTCTTTGAGCTCCTCGGCCTCGCTCTTTTCCTTCGACAGCTCGTCGCGAACCTGCTTGGCGAGCGCCTTGATGTCGTCCTCCGGCGCGCCGATCCGCTCGGCGTAGAGCTGCCACAGGCGCCGCCTCTCTTCGATTCGCCGGTAGAGCGCCGGCTGGGTGACGGTGGGGTCGTCGATCTCGCTGTGGCCGTGCCTGCGGTAGCCGATCAGGTCGACGACCACGTCGCTGGCGAAGGCGTTGCGGTAGGCGACCGCGAGCCGCCCGGCGCGCACCACCGCGTCGGGATCTTCGCCGTTGACGTGGAAGATCGGGATCGCCAGCCGCTTGGCCGCATCCGAGGAGAAGCGTGTCGAGTGCAGCGCCGGCGGCTCGGCGGTGAAGCCGATCCAGTTGTTGACGATGATGTGCACCGTGCCGCCGATCGAGAAGCCGTCGACCTCGGCCATGTTGAGCGTCTCGGAGGTGATCCCCTGGCCGGCAAAGGCGGCATCGCCGTGCATCAGGATCAGCATCACCCGCCGGCCGTCCTCGTCGCCCAGCCGGATCTGCTTGGCCTTCACGCGGCCGGTGGCGACCGGGTTGACGGCCTCGAGATGGCTGGGATTCGACACCAGGTGGAGGGCGATGTCGCGACCGCCTCGCGCATGGAAGGTACCGGTCGCGCCCAGGTGGTACTTGACGTCGCCCGCGCCGAAGATGCTGCGCGGGTCGACGTCCTCGAATCCGGCGAAGAGCTCGCTGCGGTCACGGCCGACGACGTGCGCCATCACGTTGAGGCGGCCCCGGTGACTCATCGCCAGCACCGCCTGCGCCGTCGGCGCGTGGGCCGACGCCTCGAGCATCTCGAGCAGCAGCGGGATCAACGCCTCGACGCCCTCGATCGAGAAGCGCTTGTTGCCGAGATAGCGCGTCTGGAGCATCTCCTCGAACGTGGCGGCGTGCACCAGCAGGTCGAGCACGCGGCGGTGGTCGACCTCGGGCGGCGGCGCTTCCATCGCCTCCTGCACCCAGCGGCGGCGCTCCGGATCGGGGATGTGCATGAACTCGGCCGCCAAGGTGCCGCAGTACCAGCCGCGCGCCCTGTCGACGCCCGGCTCGTCCACGTCGAGCTCGGGGTGGGGGAGCGGCTCGAGCCGTTCCAGCCAGTCGAGGTCCGCCTGCAGGTAGCCCCAGCGGCGGTAGGCGTCGAGCAGAGCGGAGTTCAGGTTGTCGGACATGAGCGATTACCCCTAGCGGCTAAGGAACCAGAAGCTCCGAACGGTCGCGTCCGTCCCGCTCGCCCGTCCACTCGATACCCAGAGCGCCCGCCAGAGTAGGCGCGACGTCGACCGTGAACGTGGGGTCGTCGATCAACCTGCCGGCGCCCGCGGGCATGCGCACCAGCCAGGGAACCCGGGTGTCGTACGGATAGGGGGAGCCGTGGGTGGTCGTATTGTCGGTGCGGTTCACCGACCAGGGCTCGAACTGCACCAGCACGTCGGGGCTGCGGTCGGGATGGAAGTTGTTGCGGAACAGGCGGCGCATCGGATCGTCGTCGCCGGGATCGGCGAGCTCGGTGGCCGTCCAGACGCGCTCCACGCCCGGGCAGCTCCCGACGAGGCGCTGGACCGCCGCCTGCGCCTCGGCGGCCGTGACTCCCGCGGCCGTCAGCGCCTCGGGGTCGAGCGTGAAGTCGCTGAGGAACCAGTTCGCCGTGCCGAGCTCCTCGTCGAGCCGCGCCGCGGTCGACTGCATGCAGCGACGCTCCTCCAGCCCGAACCGCCGCGCGCTTCCGCCGCGCGCGTTCGAGACTTCGGGCACCGGCGCGACCCCGTGGTCGGCGCTCAGCGAGATCAGCGTGTTTTCGAGACCGACGCGCTCGTCGAGAAAGTCGAGCAGATCGCCCAGCGTGCGGTCGAGGCGCAGGAGGGTGTCGAGCGTCTCGGGGCTGTCGGGTCCGTAGGCGTGGCCGACCAGGTCGAGAGCCGAGAAGGAGAGCGC
>JAHEKO010000556.1 GCA_024638355.1 Acidobacteriota bacterium | reverse complement strand
GGATCGAGACGTGGTGGGCGGCCTCGCGCGGCGCGCCCTCCTGGAAGTGGCGCATGACGATGACGTCGCCGTAGTACTCGAGCATCTTGACCGTGTCCTTGATCGACTCCTGGTAGAAGTCGCCGGCGCGGGTCATCTTGGCGTCGGAGAAGCCGGTCACCTGCCCGCCGAGCCGAAGCATGGCCGCCTCGTGGGCGAGACGGGTGCGCGTGGACGGCTGGTAGAAGGCGGTCACCATCGTCTTGTGGCGCAGCAGGTCGCCGTTGCGCCGGTTGCGGGCGATCGGTTTCAGCTCCTCGGCCACCTCGAAAACGCGAAAGAACTCGTGGCGCTCGAAGTCCTTGAGGGTCAGGATGTCGCGTCCGTTGAAGCTCCTCACGGCGATCTCCTCTCTCGTCGCCGGGCGGGACCGGCTCTCCCTTAGCGTACGGTTCACCGGCGCGTCCGCACACGGCTATCGGGGTGGGGCAGGGGAGCGTGCGGGTGGGCAGCCCGCCCGCCCGCCGCTGCGACCGCGCACGACCCACGCGTGCCTGTATAGAATCAACCCCTTGCCCAAGGGAGAACTGGTCGTCATCGCCATCGGCGGTAACTCGCTGATCAAGGACGCGGAGCACTCGACCGTCTACGATCAGTACAAGGCGTGCGGCGAGACGACCGAGCACATCGCCGGCATCGTCGAGGCCGGGCACCGCGTGGTCGTCACCCACGGCAACGGCCCCCAGGTGGGCTTCATCCTGCTGCGCTCCGAGATCGCCAAGGACTCCATCCATCAGGTGCCGCTCGACACCTGCGGCGCCGACACGCAGGGAGCGATCGGCTACCAGATCGTGCAGACGCTCGGCAACGAGCTGCGGTTTCGCGGCGCGGGCCGCGAAGTGGTCGCGGTCGTCACGCAGACGGTGGTCGATGCCGACGATCCCGGCTTTGCCGATCCGAGCAAGCCGATTGGCCCTTTCTATTCGGCGGAGAACGCCCGCCGGTACCAGGAGAGGGACGGCTGGCACATGAAGGAAGACGCCGGCCGCGGCTGGCGGCGGGTGGTGGCCTCGCCACGACCGCTCGAGATCATCGAGGAGCCGGTGATCCGGATGCTTCTCGACCAGGGCGTCACGGTCGTCGCCGTGGGCGGCGGCGGCATCCCCACCATCCGGCGCCCCGACGGCCGCCTCGAGGGCGTGGCGGCGGTGATCGACAAGGACCTCGCCTCGTGCCTCCTCGCGGGGAACCTGGGGGCGTCGACCCTGATGATGTCGACCGCGGTCGAAAAGGTGGCGCTCGCGTACGGCAAGCCCGAGCAGCGCGACATCGACCGGATGACCGTAGCCGAGGCCCGGCGCTACATGCGGGAAGGACATTTCGCTCCCGGCAGCATGGGACCCAAGATCGAGGCGGCGATCGAGTTCCTCGAGCGCGGTGGCGCGCGAGCCATCGTGACCCATCCGGAGACCATGGAAGCGGCCCTCCGCGGCGAGGCCGGCACGCAGATCGTGCCATGAGCGAAAGCAGCTTCTACAGCATCGCCAAGGAGGCCGAGCCGAGGCTGGTCAAGTTCCTCCGCGACATCGTCGCCATCCCCTCGCTCTCCGGCGACGAGGAGCGGGTGATCAGCCGAATCGAGCGCGAGATGGAGGCGCTCGACTTCGACGAGGTGCGCGTCGATGCCATGGGCAATCTCATCGGAACCATCGGTTCCGGTCCGGTGTCGATCGCCTACGACGGCCACATCGACGTGGTCGACATCGCCAGCCCCGACCTCTGGGAGACCGATCCCTTCGATCCGGTGGTCAAGGACGGCTGCATCTTCGGCCGCGGCACCGCCGACATGAAGGCCGGCGCGGCGTCTTCGGTCTACGCCGCGGCGCTCCTCAAGAAGAGCGGGCTTCTGCCCGAGGAGCTGACCCTCCACGTCACGGCGACCGTCCAGGAGGAGGACTGCGACGGCCTCTGCTGGCAGTACATCGTCAACGAGGACAAGCTCCGGCCCGACGTCGTCGTCATCACCGAGCCCACCAGCCTGGCGATCTACCGCGGGCAGCGCGGCCGCATGGAGATCGAGATCTCGACGGCGGGCCTCTCCAGCCACGGCTCGGCGCCGGCCCGGGGGGTCAACGCCATCTATCTGATGGCCGACATCATCGAAGACATCGAGCGGCACAACTTGCGGCTCAAGCCGCACGAGCCGCTGGGCAAGGGCTCGGTCACCATCAGCGCGATCCGCTCCACGTCGCCCAGCCTGTGCGCGGTCGCCGACAGCTGCACCATCCATCTGGATCGCCGGCTGACGATCGACGAGACCGAGGCGTCAGCGGTGGCGGAGCTCGAGGCGCTTCCCTCCGTCCGCAAGGCGGCCGCCCGCGTCAAGGTGCTCGAGTATGCCGAGCCCAGCTACACCGGGCTGGTCTATCCGACCAAGAAGTACTACCCGTCGTGGCAGACGGAGCTCGACGAGCCGGCGATCGTCGCGGCCCTTTCGGGCTATCGCAAGGCGTTCGCCCACGAGCCGCACCTCGGCTTCTGGGTCTTCAGCACAAACGGCGTGGCGACTTCGGGAATCCACGGCATCCCCACCGTCGGTTTCGGCCCCGGCCACGAGAAGTGGGCGCACGCCCCGAACGAGCGCGTCGACATCGAGCACCTGACCCGGGCGGCGGCGTTCTATATGAGCTTCGCGGTCGAGTACGCGGCGCCGGCCTGA
>JAHEKO010000555.1 GCA_024638355.1 Acidobacteriota bacterium | reverse complement strand
CCCGATGCCGGTCTACACACCGGCCAAGCCCGACTGAGCGCCCGGGCGCGCGGGGTCGCGCGAGCTCTGCGTTGCGCCTCCTCGACATGGCCCCACCATGCCTGCGTCGGCGCGCCTTGATCTCGCACGACCTGACGCGCCCGGATACCTCGTGCGCGCGGGGCTCGGTGGCTACCAGCCGCGGGCGTGGAAGCCGAAGCCGCGGCCGTAGTGAGCGGGCCGGTGATGCGGACGGAAGCCGTGGCCCGGCCGGTAGGGGCCGCGAAAGGCGGGACCGCGACCGGGCCGGTGGTGGAACCCGAGTCCCCCGTAGCCGAGCGACCAGGGGGAGTAGTAGAGGCTCGCGTAGGTCCAGGCGTACGGCGGATCCCGCTTGATGTAGGTGCCGCGCAAGTAGTCGATGGGGTGGGACCCCGAGGCGTAGGAGACCCGGCCGCTGGGCGCCGGCGGAGAGGCCTCGTCGAGGGATCCCGCCCGCGCGAAGTGGGCCTGCAGAGCCGGACACGCCTCGTGATGGTAGAAGGTCCGCCCGACGCGATAGCAATCCGCATGGTCGCCGGTCTCGCCGTCGTGCAGCCGCGCGGCCGCGCGGAACAGCGCCCCGGTGTCGGGTGAGACCGAGACGACGTAGAAGTAGACGCCGTCGATCTGGAAGCCGTCTCCCGGCTGGAAGTCGCCGGCAGCCGGAGCCGCGAGGATCATCGGCAGGAGGAGGACGGGCAGGAACAGGCCGAGACGCTTCATGGCCCGAGTATAGCGCCTCGGCGCCTCGCCTCAGCGCTCCGGTCGGGCCCGGTAGAGGGCGCGAACCCACTCGGCCTCGTCGGCGGAGAGAAGATCGCCCAGGCCGGCCGCCGCGTCCACCTGCTCCGGGTTGCGCATGCCGAGCAGAACGCAGGCGCCCGGCGCGTCGGCGAGGAGGGCGCCGAGGAGCGCCTGGAGGACCGGCTGGGCGGTGCGGTCGCCGAAGCGCTCGGTCACCTGGTCTCGGCAGCGGCGCAGGTGGTCGAGGAGCTCCTGATCTCGAAACTCGGGTACCCGGTTGCGCATGTCGCCTTCCTCGAAAGTCGTCGGCCGTTCGTACTTGCCGAGAAGAAGGCCGTGCTTGAGGGGCGAGAAGAAGGCGACCCCGGCATCGTGCGCCTCGACCCAGGCCTTCAGCCCGCTCGCGGCGTAGGTGTCGTCGAGCACGTTGCGGTAGGGCTGGACGACGTCGGGCTCGACGCGCTCGGCGTAACGGACGACCTTGTACAGATCCCAGTCCGAGAGGCCGATGTGGCCGATCTTGCCCTCGTCGCGGAGGTCGCGAAAGAGGGCCACGGCGTCGTCGAGATAGCGGTCGTCGGGACCGAACTCGCAGCGGTGGAAGTAGTAGAGGTCGACCCGCTCGGTGCGCAGCAGCCGGAGGGAGCGCTCGAGGCGCTCGCGAATCTGGAGGGGGTGATAGGCATGCCCGTGCGGCCCCGGATCCCAGCCGATCTTGGTGGCGAGGAAGATCCGATCGCGCGCAACCTGGTCCCAGAGGCCGCCGATCAGCCGCTCGGCCTGTCCGTCGCCGTAGACGTCCGCGGTGTCCCAGTGGACGATCCCCTGCTCGGCCGCTCGAGCCAGCGCGGCGGTAGCCAGGCGGTCGTCGCCGCCCCCCCAGCCGACCGCCTGCTTGCCGACGGTCTTCGGTCCGCCGTGCGACCAGGTGCCGACGGAGATCGCGGGGAGCTGTCGCTCGGTGCGTCCGAAGCGGATCGTGCGCATGACGGCGGCGAGTCTATCCCGGGAGGTGGCGGGAGCTGGCACGATCGCTGCTACAATTTGTGATGATGAAGCTCGACGACGAACCCAGTGGCACCCTCGGCGAGCTCGAACTCGACACCGACTCCCCCGACCCGGGCGATTCCGGCTTCGACGGCGACCGGCGTCGGCCGAATTGGCCGGTCATCTGGGTCGTCATCATCCTGCTGGCGGCGCTCATCGGCGTCTACTTCGGCTTCTTCAGAGGCCGGCAGAAGGCTACGGAGGCCGCCGCTCCGGCGCCGGCCGTCGAGCCGGCACCGGCGGCGACCGGAGAAGCCGCTCCCAGCGAGAGCGCGGCGGAGATCGAGCTGCCGGAGCTCGACGCCAGCGACACGCTAGTGCGTGAGCTGGTCGGCGAGATCGCCGAGCATCCGAAGCTCGCCACCTGGCTCGCCACCGACGAGCTCGTCCGCCGCTTCGCGGTGGCGGTCGACAACGTCGCCGAAGGCAAGAGTCCGCGCCGGCATCTCGGCTTCCTCGAGCCCCAGGGAGATTTTTCCAGCACCTACGAGAACGGCCTGGCGGTCGTCGACCCCGACAGCTACGACCGCTACGACGCGCCGGCGCAGCTCTTCGCCTCGCTCGAGGCCGCCGATGTGGCGAGCCTCTACCGCTCGATCGAGCCGCTCGTCACCGAGGCGTATCGCGATCTCGGCTATCCCGATCGCGACTTCGGCGCGGTGCTGGCGCAAGCGATCGACGAGCTGCTGGCGACGCCCATCCCCGAAGGCGACGTGGCGCTGGTGCCCAAGGTGTCGAGCTTCGAGTTCGCGGATCCCTCGCTCGAGAAGCTCACGCCGGCCCAGAAGCACCTGCTGCGGATGGGTCCCGAGAACGCCCGCAAGGTGCAGCGCAAGCTCGCCGAGATCCGCGACGAGCTCGGCCTCGAGCCGTAGGAGCCTGCGCGGT
>JAHEKO010000554.1 GCA_024638355.1 Acidobacteriota bacterium | reverse complement strand
ATTGGAGGTCTCGACCCGATTCGAGGTGCCGTAGTTGTAGACCACCTCGCCGTTGCGATCGCGGCGCTCCATCACCCTGCGCAGGTAGGGCGCGAAGCCGATGCCGACGACGTTCACGTCGAGGATGCCGTCGAGCAGGTCGCGCTGCCACTCGGGACGCGAGATGTCGGCGCGAAAGGCGAGCTTGGCCCGTGCCTCCGGTACCGCCGAGGCCGCTCGCCTCACCCCTTCGTGGAAAGCGTCCCCATACCAACGCAGCGCCCAGAAGTCCTGCGTATTGATCGGCTCGTCGAAGACCCAGTAGGCCGACGATCGATTCCAGCCGTCGCGCCGATGGTAGAGCTTGTTGTTGAGGTAGAACTCGAAGAACGTGTCGTTCCAGCCGCGCGACATCAGATGCTCGGCGAAGCGGGCGACGCCGGCGACGAAGCGATCGCGGTAATCGGCGGAGAGCGCCTGCTCGATCCAGTAGCCGCCCGAGAAGCCCTCGTCGACGGACGCCGGCCAGTTCTCGTTGAGCGGCAGGTAGAAGGCGTCGAGAGGCACGCCGGCGCGCGGCAGGTCGGCGAACGCCGAGCCGTCGAGGAGCGGACCGAACCGCGCGTCCCAGTCGCGCCAGCCATTGCCGCCGGTGCCCGGCCGATAGCCGCGAAACACCTCCCCGCGCCAGTTGTAGGGCACCAGATTGAGGCAGGTGCGGTGACGATGGGCCAGGCGATAGTAGCTCCGATCCTCCGGGGGCGGCGGCATACCGTACGAGTTCATCTGGGGAATGAACGAGAGGTGATCGGGCAGCGTGAAGCGCCATACGCGGAGCTCGACCTCGAGCTCGATCCGCTCGCCGCCGGCGCTCACGCCGAGAACG
Source organism: Acidobacteriota bacterium (assembly GCA_024638355.1). Classification (GTDB taxonomy): domain Bacteria; phylum Acidobacteriota; class Thermoanaerobaculia; order Multivoradales; family JAHEKO01; genus JAHEKO01. The sequence goes on along the minus strand of JAHEKO010000554.1, from coordinate 1,837 downwards.
CCGTCGTAGCGGCCGGCGGGGCACCGATGCGGCACGTAGAGATCGATCAGGAGCGAGGTCCAGCGCGCCTCCGGATCCGGGTTGGCCTCGACGCCCGCGTCGAGCGGCACGAGCGGGTCGGGCAGCGAGCCCTTCTCGCTCGGGATCGCGACGTAGCGCAGGGCCTCGACGGCGAGGCCGCACTCGTCTGCCCCGGTCAGGGTGAGCTCGGCCGCGATCGGCCGGCGCGGCTCGCCGAAGACGACCTGGAAGGCGGCGAACTCGTTGCGCGCGGCGGCGAGCGACACCGTCCGAGTCGCCGCGTCCCAGAGGTGATTGCGCCGCCGGTAGGCGTCGCCGCGCGGCGGGATCATCTCTCCGCTCACCGGGTGGATCTTGTCGAGGGGGTCGACGACGAAGAGCTCTTGTCCGGCCAGGCTCGGACCCGCCGCCGGCGCACCTCGCACGGGCTCCGGCGCGGCGGCCAGCTCGAATCGATCGAGCTCCTCGGCGACCGGGAGCGCAGTCACCGAGATCGGTCCGCGGTTGCCGGCGGCATCGACCGCTCGTACACCGATCCCGATCGTCGAGCCCGGCGCGAGCTCGAGATCGCGAAGCAGGAGCTCGACCGGCGCTCCGGGGTCACCGGCGAAGGGAATCAGGTAGCGCGGAACGACCTCGGCCCGCTCCCAGTCGAACTCGGGCGAGCGGCTGAAGCGGGCCTCGAAGCCGAGCGTTCCCGCCGGGCCACGGTCCGCTGGCGTGCGGATGCGCACGGCGCTCTCTCCGGGGCGAAGCTCGCGGCCGCCGGGGATCGGTCCGGGCTCGAGCTCGACGCCTTCCGGAGCCTCGCGGTCCGCGGCGCCGACGCCGACGGTCAGATAGGGCGCCGAGTCGGAGCCCCCCTCACGGCTCCGGAACAGCCGGTTGGGAAAGACCTCGTAGCGGAGCCGATCGTCGACTCGCTCGTACTCGCTGCCGACGTCGTCGGTCAGGGCGAAGCCGCCCGAAAGCCCCGCGACGCGGGCCGCAAGCACCCCGGGGTCGACGGCCACGCGCTGCCAGCCGTCGGCGTCGGGCGGCGTCGCGTCCGAGAAGCTCCAGAGCGAATGTCCCATACCGTTGATGACCGCGGTCACGTCGCTCCCCGGCCACGCCCACGGCCGCTCGCCGTGCGCGGCCGACTCGAAGCTCGCGGCGCCCGCCTCGCTGCGGTAGCCGGTCGAGCGGCCCTCGACCCAGTCGGCGGCGACCGTCGAGACGCTGACCCGCAGCTGCACGTCCTCCGAGGCGCTCTTGAGATGGAGAACGGGATCCACCAGAAGGGCGCCGCGCAGGCGCTCGACTTCGACGTCGAAGAGCGTGAGCTCGACGATGCCCTTGGTCTTGAGCCGCGTCGAGCCACCCAGGTTGGCGTCGCGCTCGCCTCGGGCCGCCGACACCACCGTGTCGCGGCGCACGGGCAGTTTCAGCCGCACGCTCTCGGCAGACGCCGTCATCGCCGGCGCGATCACGGCAGACGCCGCCAGCAGAACAACGGGTAGGCTAGGCGGGCTCAGAGCTGGGTGGCGGCTGGAGAGCACCGTGTTGCCATTCTAACTTCGACCCTCGAAGTGCTGTGCTAGCTTGCCGAATCAGATGACCGGGCGCGGATTCCTGCCGAGGACGCCGGCCCTCCTGCCCACCGACGAGCCTCCTCGGCTGCTCGTGGTCGTCGACACGGAGGAGGAGTTCGACTGGGGCGCCCCGTTCGATCGCAACGCCACCACCGTCGAAGCCATGAGCCGTCAGGGGCCCGCCCAGAGCATCTGCGCCGACTTCGGCATTCGCCCCACCTACGTCGTCGACTATCCGGTCG
>JAHEKO010000553.1 GCA_024638355.1 Acidobacteriota bacterium | reverse complement strand
TCATGTCGCCCAGCGCGTAGCGCCGGCCCGCTCGGGGATCGCCGGGCTCGAGATGGCGCTCGGCGTAGAGCTCGAGGCCGCGCGCGGGTGAGCTCATCGACACCAGGTAGTCGAACTGGTCGCCGCGGTTGACGTCCAGGCACTGGGCCACCGGGCCGAGCCCGTGGGTGGGGTAGAGATTGCCGTTGCGATGAACGGAGTGATCGAGGCGCCAGAGACCTTCGTTCTCGTCGCTGAACTTGATCGCCCGCAGGTCGTGGATGTAGGCGCCCTCGGCGTGCAGGATCTCGCCCAGGAGCCCCGCGCGGACCATGCGGTAGATCATCATCTCGCGGCGGCCGTAGTTGCAGTTCTCCATCATCACGCAGTGGACCTTCGCCCGCTCGGCGGCCTCGACGAGCTGCCAGCAGCCGTCGAGCGTGTAGGCGGCCGGAACCTCGACCGCGGTGTGCTTGCCGGCCTCCATGGCGCGCACGCAGACCGGAACGTGCCACTTCCACGGCGTGGCGTTGAACACCAGGTCGACGTCGTCGCGGTCGCAGAGCCGCTCCCAGTCGGTCTCGCCGCGGGTGTAGAGCTCGGGCCGCGGCCGCCCGTCGGCTTCGACCCAGCCCGCCACCTCTTCGGCGCGCGGGCCGTCGATGTCGCAGATGGCGACGATCTCGACCCCTTCGATGCGGAGGAAGTTCTCGACGTGGCTGCCGCCCTGGAGGCCGACCCCGACGAAGCCCACGCGCACCCTTTCGAGCGGCGGCGCCCGGAAGCCCTCGGGGGCGTCGTAGCCGCCGGGCACGGGGCGCTTCGCGCGCTCGTCTCGGCCGGCGCCGGCCAGCACCACGCCCATGCCGGCGGCGGCCGATAGCTTGAGGAAGCTTCTGCGATCGCTGCGGTCACTCATGTCGAGATTCTCCTTATTGATCTAGCCGCGCCCGAAGACGCCTCTCCAGAGCCGCGCCAAAGCCAGCCCGCAGGCCGCGGCCAGCGCGGTGAGCAGGATGGCCTGCGTCGATCGCGAGTAGAGCCACGAGCCGGTGGCGAAGAGCGCGGCGTAGACGCCGACGCTCCCGACCAGCATCGCCAGCAGGCCGCGGGGGATGGAGCCCGCCTCGGTGGCGAGGTCGAGGGGCTCGCCGTCGGCCGCCGCGCGCCGCGCCACCGCGCGCCAGCCGGGACCGCCCGGCCGGGTGAGACGGCAGAACGAGCGCAGGGTCGACTCGTCGCTCGGCGGAGTGAGGAGCGTGACCGCCACCCAGGCGACCGTGGTGACGACGACTCCCGCCACCAGCTCCTGCCACGATTGGAGCGCGGGCGGGCGGTTGGCCGCCGCCGCGGCCCGGTGCTCGAGGAAGAAGAAGAGCGCGACGGCGAACGACACGACCATCGCCGTCAGCTCGCTCCACGCGTTGACTCGCCACCAGAACCAGCGCAGCAGGAAGAGGAGTCCGGTGCCGGCGCCGATCTGCAGCAGGATCTGGAAAGCCTGGAGAGCGTTCTCGAGCTCGAGCGCCAGGGCCGCCGCGAGCAGCATGAGAGCCACGGTGCAGACGCGCCCCACCCGCACCAGCTCGCGCTCGCCGGCCGCCGGCCGCACGAAGCGGCGGTAGAAGTCGTGCACCACGTAGGACGAGCCCCAGTTGAGGTGAGTGGAGATCGTCGACATGAAGGCCGCCGCCAGCGACGCGACCACCAGCCCGAGGAGCCCCTGCGGCAGGAACGTGAGCATGGCCGGATAGGCGAGATCGTGCCGTACCACCTGGGGGTCGAGGTGCGGGAAGGCGCGGGCGAGCGACTCGAGATCGGGAAAGACGACCAGCGACGCCAGGGCGACGAGGATCCAAGGCCAGGGGCGCAGGGCGTAGTGGGCGACGTTGAACAGTAGCGTGGCCCCGGTGGCGTGCCGCTCGTCCTTCGCCGCGAGCATGCGCTGGGCGATATAGCCGCCGCCGCCGGGCTCGGCCCCGGGGTACCAGGCCGCCCACCACTGGACGGCGATGGGGATCACGAACAGCGGCACCAGCGTCGCCGGGTCGCCGAAGTCCGGCATCAGCGCCAGCTTGCCGGCGACGTCGGGGTGGGTGAGGAGCGGGCCCAGGCCGCCCACCGCGGGATGGCCGATTGCCACCGCCGCGGCCGCGATCGAGCCGCCCATGGCCACCACGAAGAGCAGGGCGTCGGTCAGCAGCACGCCGCGCAACCCGCCGGCGGTGGCGAAGACCACCGTCACCACCGAGGCCACCGCGATGGTCGCCAGCGGCGACAGTCCGAACATCACGCCGCCGATCTTGATCGCCGCCAGGGTGACCGCCGCCATGATCATGATGTTGAAGAAGACCCCGAGATAGAGCGCTCGGAAGCCGCGCAGGAAGGCCGCCATCCGGCCGCTGTAGCGGATCTCGTAGAACTCGACGTCGGTCACCACGCCCGATCGGCGCCACAGCCGCGCGTAGACGAAAACGGTGAGCATGCCGGTGAGCAGGAACGCCCACCAGACCCAGTTGCCGGCCACGCCGCCGGTGCGCGTGATGTCGGTGACGAGATTGGGAGTGTCGGTCGAGAAGGTCGTCGCGACCATCGACAGGCCGAGCAGCCACCAGGGCATGGCGCGTCCGGAGAGGAAGAACTCCGACGAGCTGTCGCCGGCGCGCCGGGCGGCCCACAGTCCGATGCCGAGCGTGACCGCGAGATAGGCCCCGACGACCGCCAGATCGAG
>JAHEKO010000552.1 GCA_024638355.1 Acidobacteriota bacterium | reverse complement strand
GGACGCCGACGGGCCGTAGGTAATCCTGGTCGCTAGCCTGCGTTTCCCATGGGAGGCGGCCCGGGCTCTCGGGTCGCGGGGTCGCCTCCCGGTTTTGTCACGACCCCGTGCTGGCGTAGCGGCGCAGGCCGAAGAGCCAGAAGCGGTAGCCGATCAGGGTCAAGAGGACCGCGACGGGCAGCCCCAGCCAGGTCACCAGCCCGTACTCCCTGCCCAGGATCCGGCTCGCCGGGTAGAACGACGCGAACGCGTACGGCACCACCCAGGTGAGCAGAATGCCGATCGCCCGCGGATAGATGCCGAGCGGGTACTTGGCGAACTCGTGCAGCTCGAAGACCATGCGCGTGGTCGGAATCGAGTTGACGATCCAGAAGGCGCTGACCGCGGTGATCAGGTTCAGCGCGATGAAGATCAGCCCGCCGCTCGCCACCGCCAGCGCCAGGTAGGCGAGGGTCGCCGGGCCGAGCGGGACGTCGAGCACCACGAGCGACCGCGCGACCAGCACCAGCCCCACCAGGAAGTTGCCGATGCCGTCGTGGCAGAAGCGGTCGGCGAGGAGATGAAAGAGCGGATCGATCGGTCGCACCAGGAAGCGGTCGAACATGCCGGTGCGGATGTAGGTGTGGCCGACCGTCCACAGGTTGTCGGCGAACATGTGGTTGATCGACTTGGCGAGCGTGATCAGCCCGTAGATCAGGAGCAGTTCGTCGAGCGTCCAGCCGTTGACCTCGGGGACCTGCTGCATTACCACCCAGATGGCGAGAATCCCCGCCGCCTGGACGACGATCGTCGACGAGGCTCCGATCAGGAAGTTGACCCGATACTCCATCAGGACCTTGAACCGCTGCCGCAGGAAGTAGCCGTAGAGGGCCAGGTAGTGGCGCATCTACATCACTCCCTGGGCAGAAAGAGGTGCGGGCGGCGGCGTCCCTCTCTCCCCGCGCGGGGGGAGAGGGAGCGAAGGTGTGGGGAGGCGATCCACTATCCCCCCTGCACCGTGATCTTTCTCACCGACAGCCCGAAGACCAGCCGCGAGGCGAGCACGAGCCCGACCAGCCAGGCGAGCTGGATCAGCGCGACCTGCGGGGCGTCGGCCAGCGGCGTGATGCCCGCCAGCAGCGAGACCGGTACGTAGAGGGCCTGCGCGAAGGGCAGGTGGATCGCCAGCCGCTCGAGCCAGTCGGGCATCAGGGCGAGCGGCACCAGGGCGCCGCTGAAGAAGGTGGCGAAGCCGTACTGGACCATCGACAGGCCCCACGATTCGGTGGTGTAGAAAGCGAGGCAGGCGAAGATCCAATCGAAAGCGAAGAAGATCGCGTGGCCGAGCATGAGGGTGACCACGAAGGCGCCCCACACCGCCGGGCTGCGCGGCAGCTCGAGGTCGAAGACCAGCCAGGCGAAGAGCGCCAGCGGCAGCTTGAGCACGAGCTCGAGCAGCAAGATGCCGAGGTGCTCGAGGTAGTAGCGGAACTGCACGTCCACCGGACGGAGGAGCTCCATGACGAACTGGCCGCGAGCCAGCATCTCGCCCATCCGGAAGACCAGCGAATGCACGACCAGGTGGAGGAAGACCTGGGCCAGCATGATGTAGCTCAAGGTCTGCCGGAGCTCGAGACCGCCCAGCGAGGAGCGCCCGCCGTACACCGCCTTCCAGAAGAAGACGAGAATGGTGAGCGCCACCACCTGCACGAAGAGCCCCATCCAGAACCACGCGCGGTAGGCGACGTGGAGCTTCGGCGCCATCCCGACGAGGGCCGAGTAGCCGCGCAATCGGGCGGCCGGATCGGTCCTCACTGCGACGACTCCAGGGCGCCGGCGTAGATCTGGCGGACGATCGATGCCAGGTCGGGCTCGGTGATCGAGAAGTCGAGAACCTCGACCTGATCCATGACCGCGGCCGCCACCCGGCTGGCCGAGGTGACCCGGCGGTCGAAGCGCAGCGCGAGGCGAGTGGCTTCGTCGCTCGCGAGCCGCTCGGCGCCGTCGGGCAGCCGCAGCTCGGGAGCCGCGGCTGCGGTGTCGAAGGCGATGGTGCGGAATGCGCCGAAGCGATCCCGGATCTTGTCGAGCGAGCCGTCGTAGATCAGCCGGCCGCGATCGATGATCAGCACCCGCCGGCAGAGCTCCTCGATGTCTCCCAGGTCGTGGGTGGTGAGGAAGACCGTGGTGCCGCGCTCGCGGTTCTGGCGCTTGATGAACTCGCGGATCCTCTCCTTGACGATCAGGTCGAGGCCGATGGTCGGCTCGTCGAGGTAGATCACCCGGGGCTCGTGGATCAGCGCCGCCGCCAACTCTGCGCGCATCTTCTGGCCCAGCGACATCTCGCGGATCGGCACCCGCAAGAGCGAGCCGAGCTCGAGCTCCGCGGAGAAGCGGTCGAGGAGCTCGCGGTAGCGCGCCGGCTCGACCCGATAGATCCTGCCGATCAGGTTGAGCGACTCGATCAGCGGCAGGTCCCACCAGAGCTGGGTGCGCTGGCCGAAGACGACCCCGATCTCGAGCGCGTTGGCGACGCGCTCCCGGTGCGGCACCCGACCCATCACGTGGATCCTCCCCGCCGACGGCACCAGGATGCCGGTCAGCATCTTGACGGTGGTCGACTTGCCGGCGCCGTTGACGCCGATATAGCCGATCACCTCGCCGGGCTCGATGGTGAAGCTGACGCCGTCGACGGCGCGCACCTCGTCGAAGCTCGGCCGGAAGAGCGCCTT
>JAHEKO010000551.1 GCA_024638355.1 Acidobacteriota bacterium | reverse complement strand
GTCAGCCTGCACGAGCATCCCGAGTTCGTCGAGATGTTCGGCGGCGCCTAGCCTGGCTCGGCGGCTGCGTCCGGCGACTGGAGCGCCGTCAGTAGGACCGCCGTACCTCGCGCGCCCGGTATCCCTCGCGCAGCACCTCCACCTCGACCGGCAGCAGCTCGACACCGACCGGCTCGGCCGGCTGGTAGACCAGCAGATACTGCGCCCGGAGCTCGGCCTCGATCCGGCGGTAGGTCTCGGGCAGCTGGCCGGCGCGATCGACCCGGAACGAGCGTCCGCCGGAGGCGGCGGCGAGGCCGGCGAGCCCCTCGGCGCCCACCTCCTCGACGCGGCCCAGCGAGATCGTGTACACCGCGACACCCGCGCGCACGGCGAACTGCTCGACCTGCTCGAGCGGGAAGTCGCTGCCGACGTCCGAGCCGTCGGAGAGAACGATGAGGGCGCGCCGGCTGGTGAGCCCGGAGAACTGGAACAGCGCGTACGCGACGGCATCGTGGAGCCGCGTGGCGCCCCACGCCTTGAGCCCGGTGGCGCCGTAGCGCAGCGCCTCCGAGTCGCCGGTGAACGGCGTCAGCCGGTGCAGATCGTGATTGAACGCGAGCAGGCTCGCCAGATCTCCCGGACGCAGCACCCGCTCGAAGAAGTCCTGCGCGCTGTCGGCCGCCACCCGCAGGCTCCGCCCCATCGAGCTCGAGATGTCCATCAGCACCGCGATGTTGAGCGGCACCTCGTCGACCGGCTCGAGCCGCACCACGGCGCGCTCGGCTCCGGCCTCCCACACCCGCACGTCGTCGAGCCGCAGGCCGCGCGCCGGACGCCCGCCCCGGCCGAGCACCGACAGGTAGAGCTCGGCGAGCTGGACCTCGACCTTCTCGGGAGTCCGCGGCCCGAGGAACATCACGTCTTCCTGGGCGTCGCCGCTCTCGAGCAGCACGCGCGCGGTCACGTAGGCGACTCCCGCGGAGGCGCCGGGCAGGGGGCATTGCCAGGGCGGCGCGCTCGAGGTGTCGACCAGGCGGCGGCCGTGGCGGCACTCGAGCCGCTCGACCCGCGCGCCGTGCGGCAGGCTCACTTCCACCGGTGCGTTCGTCGTCGCCGGGTCGACGACACCGAAGCGCACGTTGAAGGGCAGGTTCGGCGGCTCCAGGGTGCGCTCGTCTCCCGCCAGCGGCCGCCGTGCCGGGTCGAGCGCCAAGGCGGTGAGCCGGGTAGCGGCGTCGACCGGCTCGAGGTCGAGCGTGTACGGCGGCTCGTCGTCGACGCCCGCGCTTGCGCCGGCCAGTCGGAACTCGACCGCGGCGATCGGTCCGCCGGCGGTGATGGCGCGCACCACCATCCTCCCTCCGGCGTTCATCATCGCCGGCAGCAGCTCGACGCTGGGAAAGGTGTTGAGCTGCACGAGGTCGGACCGGGTCAGGCGCGAGAGCCCCTCGGAATAGCCCGCCGGCTCGGGCGCGGGCTGGTCCATCTCCGGCACGTCGAGCTCGAGATCCTCGCGCAGCAGCGCGAAGCCGTAGCGGTCGGCAACCCGGAGGTGGAGTCGATTCGGCCCCGGCAGGAGGCGGCGGTAGAGATCGAGCACCACGCGCTCCCCCGGCGCCGTGCCGGCGACGTGGTGCACGATCTCGAAGGCGTCGGCCAGCCGGCCGTTGTGGAACACGTCGCCGGTGATGATGACGCGGTCGAAGACCTGGCCGGGCAGGAGCTGCGATAGGCGCTCGACCGGCACGTCGATCTCGGCGTGGAGAATGGTGTAGCGGGTGAAGGCACCCGGGAAGCGGAGGCGCAGGTCCGCCGCGAGCCCGTGCGCCTCGGCCGCCGGCCGCGCGAGCGACTCCAGCCAGCCGGAGTCGACCTCGGGCCAGCGCGTCAATCGCCGCAGCTCGTCGAACGAGATCGCTTCTTCGAGGGCGCTGCCGAGGCGAGAGAGCACGTCGCCGCCCAGACAGTCCTCGCCGTCGAGCGCCTCGATCACGCTTTCGACGGTGTCGTAGCTCCCCGCGCCGCGAACGAGTCCCGCGACGTCGCCCGGAACCCAGGGCTCGAACGAGCTCATCTTGAGAGTCGTCTTTTCGACGAAGATCAGGTAGTGCGGCTCCGCGGAGTCGCCGTTCTGCAGGCGCAGATGCCACGGCTCCCACTCCCAGATCTCCAGCCTGCGCAGGGGGCCGCAGCGCTGGATGACCCGAATCGAGCCCGGCTTGCCGGCCAATCGCACCGTGCGCTCGCGAGCGCGCGAGCGCGAGCGCAACCTGCGGGCGTCTTCACCGTTGCGGCGCCAGCGCTCGAGCGCCTCGTCGCCGCGACTCTTCCAGAACGCCTCGACGAACCGCTCCCGGGCCCAGTCGGACTCGAGGATCGCAAAATAGAGCCGCTCCTCCTCGGTCAGCAGCGGCTCGATCTCCTCGAGCCACGAGGACCAGAAGCCTTCCAGCCGCGGCCCGGGCGGCCTGGACTGGGCCGCGACCGGCAGCGAAGCCAGTCCGGCGCAGAGGAGAGCGGCGGCCACGAAGCCGCGCGCCCGCGAAGCTCGATGTCGCATCACACCGGCCCGGTCAAGCATTTCCAGTGCCACGCTCCTGTGCCGCGCCGGTGCGGCCGCCGGTTCGCTCCGCCGTGTCGCGCGGGCCGGACTCCCGTCCTCCGCCGGGGACGACCTCCTCAATCGAGGTAGCCGAGCGCCCGCAGCGCGTCGAGATCCTCGTCGGAGAGG
>JAHEKO010000550.1 GCA_024638355.1 Acidobacteriota bacterium | reverse complement strand
TCGCGCGGAAGATCTAGCTTTCTACAAGGCGCTGCCCGGAAGGAGGCGATGGTGATGCGAAGCCGAGTCCACATCGACGACATGCGGCAGATTCTGCTCTACCTGGCGCTGATCCTCGGCCTTCTCTTCCTGATCGGCGCCGGAGGCTGAGACCGGAGCGGAGACCTCGACTCAGCGGACCGGCTCGCAGTCGGCGCTCCAGATGCCGCGGAACCCGGCCGCGAAGCGGCCGGCCATCCGCACCGAGCCGTCGCCCGCCGCGGCCGCTACCCCGACGAAATCCTGGTGGGTGGTGGCGGGGGAGAGCGTGCGACGGAAGCGGATCGAGTCGCCTCTCCACGAGCCGGAGATCTCGTGCTCCTGAGAGCCCCGGCTGATCCACGTGCTGCCGCTGATCGCGACTCCCTTGCGGATCAGCGTCAGCGAGCCGGTGTCGCCCTGGTGAAGGTCGAGCGAGCATTTCCACCGCCCGACATCGGCGCTGTCGGCCCCGCTCTCGAGCTCCTTCGCCTTGCGCTTTTCGGCCTCGGCGGCCTTGCGTTTCTCGAGCTCGGCTTTCTCTTTTTCCTTGTTCTTGGCGACGGCCTCCCAGTCGGGCCCACCGGGTGTCGGCAGGGTCGATGGATCGACCTGCGGGACCACCGTCACCGAATCGGTCGCGGTGACCGCGAGCGCCTCGAGTGTGCCGCCTCGCCGCCGGAAGTCCACGCGCACCCGCCGGCCTTCGAGATCGGCCGCCGGAGACGGCGAGAGGCGAGTCGACCCGGTCACGTCGAACATCCGCTCGCTGCCGGTGCGAGAGCTTCGCACCCGGATCGAGCGGTTGTCGGCGCGGGTCGCCTTGCCCGAGTACGAGCGCTCGGCGTTCTGCACCCAGCTGTCGAAGCCGCGCCAATCGGCCGCCGACCGGGCGACCTGGGCGGCGGTCTGTCCCTCGTCGAACTTCGCGCCGCCGTAGCGGGTCTCGCGCTCCAGGAAGGCGTCGCCCGGAGAGAGGGCATCGAGATTCGAAGGGACTGTCGTGTCACACCGACCGGGCGTCTCGCTCTCGCTCACCGTGTAGCGCTGGCCGTATCCGAAGATCGCCAGCAAGACGCAGTTGCGGCTCGGGATGTCCGACGGCCATTCGTAGCGAATCATCACGAGGCCGTCGGCCGCCGTTTCGATGACCGTTCCGCGAGCGACGTCTTCGTCCTCGTTGAGGTCCTGGGGGCGGATCACGGTGCCGGTGACGAACGACACCCGGGCCGCCGTAGCCGGAGACGCGGCGAGGAGAAGGAGAAGGACGAGGCAGGTCAGGAAGAATCGATAGAGCATCGTTGGGTCAGCCTTTCGTAGTAGTCCCGATAGCGCAGCCAGTGGGGATCCTGGTCCTGATACTCGAGGTCGGTGATGTATTTCTTGAAATGCCGCAGACTCTGGAGCGGGTTTCCGGAGCAGCGGTAGGCGGCGGCCAGCAGCAGGTCGACGTCGGGCGCGTTGCTCATGCGGCCGGCGCGCTCGAGCTCCTCGATGGACGCCGCGTAGTCCCCGCGACCGAGGAGAATCCGGCTCCGGGTGATCGCCACCGGCTTGCCGGCCAGGCCGCTCTCGGTGCGCTCGAAGAGCCCGATGGCGCTCTCGAGATCGCTCTCGGCTTCGGCGTAGCGCTCCGACCGCGCCTGCGGATCGTCCTGCTCTTCGGCCAGCATGATGTGCGCGAACGCCCGGTTCTGATGGGCCGTTCCCAGATAGTCGGCGAGCCCGGGATCCGTCACCCCGGCGCCTTCCGACCCTGTGAGCGCGCGGTCGAACCGCTCCAAGGCCAGCGCGTAGCGGCCGCTCTCCAGGTAGGCCCGCCCGAGCGTCAGCCCGACGTCGCCGCAGGCGTTCATCAGCCCGCCCAATCGCTCGCAGATGGCGTCGGCCCGATGCAGCCGGGTCACCGCGGCCTCGGCCTGGCCGCGATTGACGTCGTCCAGAGCCAGGTTGTTGAGGCTGGCCACCCGCGCCGCCAGACCGAACCAGCCGAGAAGGGCGAACCCCGCGAGCGACGCGGCCACGGCGCCGCCCAGGCGCAACCGGCGTCGCCGTGCGGCCTCGCGGCTGGCCTCGAGAAAGCGGCGGTGGAGAGGTGTAGGTGCTCGTTCTTCGCTTCCACCCCGGGCGAGCCACTCCTCGGCCTGGCGCAGCTCGCGGCCGCGCAGAACCAGCGAGGCGTCGTGGCCGCCGTCCTCCCACTCGCGAGCACGCACCAGCAGGCGGGCATGGCCACGAAGCCAGGCCCAGTCGGCGCGGATCGCGGCAACCAGAGCGCGACCCGCCGCCGCCCCGTCCTCGTCCAGGAAGAGCCATTGATGCTTGGCCAGCTCCGGGTGCAGCTCGGCGTCGTCGACCCGGCGGTGGCAGACCGGCAGCACCCGCTTGGTCCGCGCGACGGCGTGATCGAGCTCCATTCCGCAGAACCGCGAGGCGACGCTCTCCGGGCTGATGACGAAGATCAGTACCGGAGCGGCATCGATCGCCTTCTGGATCTCGGGCCAGAACTCCTCACCGGCATAGAGGCCCTCGAGGTCGACCCACACCTCGAGCTCCTCCCTGTCGAGCAGCTCGACCAGCCGCTCGACGAAAGGGAGGTCTTCCCGCGAGTACGAAACGAAAACGTCCGGCAAACGAGGCTCAGGGTTCCTTTCCTCACCGATCCTAGACCACGGCGGCGGCCCGCCTCCGCGTCGG
>JAHEKO010000087.1 GCA_024638355.1 Acidobacteriota bacterium | reverse complement strand
GGCCCTTCTCGCCACCGATCTCGACGGCGACGTCGACCAGGACCTGCTCGTCGCCACGCCGGAGGGCCTGCGCGTCTTCATCAACTGGCGGCAGGGCGAGTTCCGGCCGGGCGCTCTGCTGCCGCTGGACGGCTCGATCGAAGAGTTGGTCGCCTTCGACTACGACGGCGACGGCAGGTTCGACCTGGCGGCGGCGGTCGACGGCGAGCTCGCGCTGTGGCGCAATCGCGAAGACGCCGGCCTCGAGCGCGACGAGGCCGCCGAGAGCGGGGCGGCCGAGTCGCTGGGCGGTGCGGAAGTCGGCCGCCTCGACTCCCTGACGACGGCGGACCTCGACCTCGACGGCGCGCTCGATCTCCTGGTCGGCCTTCGGTCGAGCGGGAGCGTGATCCGCGTGGTCGCTCTCGGCGGCGCGCAGGGGCTCGCCGAAGTGGCGCGGTTCGAGGGCATGAGCGGAGCGGCGCTGGGACTGGTGGCGGTCGATCTCGACGGCGACTCCGATCCCGACCCGCTGGCCTGGGGCGTGGGCGTCGGGACGTTGCGGGCGAGCGGCGCCGAAGAGCAGGGTGGGCTCGACATCGCGCTCCGCGGCTTGAAGGGCAAGGTGCCGCTCGACGGTCGGGGCGCACGGCTCGACGTCTGGTTCGGCCTCGAGCGGCGCTCCTTCGAGCTCGTCCGGCCGCGGGCGATCGTCGGGCTCGGCGGGCGCCGTCCGGCCCTGGTCCGGGTGACCTGGCCGAACGGCATCAGCGAGTACCTGTTCGAGCCGGAGCCGGGCACGACCCAGATCATCGAGCAGGAGCTGCGCATCGAGGGCTCGTGCCCCTTCCTCTACGCCTCCGACGGCCGGGAGATGCGATTCGTCACCGACATTCTCGGCATGGCGCCGCTGGGGATGCTGGCGACTCCCGATCGCTACATCCCGGCGGACCCGGAGGAGTATCTGCGGCTGCCCGACTGGGTCGCCCGGGACGAATCGGTCGAGCTGCGCGTTACCGAGGAGCTGCGCGAGGTCGCCTACATCGACCAGCTGGAGCTGGTGGCGGTCGACGCTCCCGCCGAGGTCGAGGTCTACAACGGCGAGCGCTTCATCGAGGGCTTCATCGACGGCCTCGATCTGCGGCTGCTGGGTCCGCTCCAGCCGCCGGCCTCGGTGCGCGACGCGCGGGGTCTCGAAGTGCTCGACCTCGTCGGCGAGCTCGACCATCGCTATCTCGCGCACTCCGCGGGCGAGCGCCTCTACCAGGGAGCCGTGCCGCCGGGCAGCCTGGTGGTCGAGATCCCTCGCCGGCTGGCGGCGGGCGGCCGCGCGGCGCTGGTGCTGACCGGCTGGCTCCACTGGGGCAACACCAGCACCAACGTCGCGCGCGCCCAGGACCCGGGCGGCGCCCCGCTCTTTCCCCGGGTGGAGGTGCCGAGCCCGGGCGGCGGCTGGCGCCGGGTCGACGTCGACCACGGACTGCCCGCCGGCAAGACCAAGCCGGTGGTGGTCGATCTTTCCGGGCGGCTCAACCCGGACGACCCGCGCGTGCGGATCACCACCGACTTCGAGGTCTACTGGGATCGCATCGCGGTCGCCGAGCCGCGCGCGCTCGCGGCGACACCGCACCGAATCCACCGGCTCGCGCCGAGCCGGGCCGAGCTCTCCTACGGCGGCTTCTCGCGCTGGTACCGGCCGGCCCCGAACGGGCCGTATCTGTTCGACTACGCCGACCGGCGGCCCTACCCCTGGCGCCCGACCGAAAGCGGCGAGCGCGCGATCGCGTGGCAGGAGCACGAGGGCCACTACACGCCGTTCGGTCCGGTGGCCGACCTGGTGCGATCGGTCGACGACCGCCTGGCGATCTTCGGCTCGGGCGAGGAGCTGGCGCTCGCCTTCGACACGACCGGCTTGCCGCCGCTGCCGGAGGGCTGGCGGCGAACGCTCTTCCTGCACTCCGAAGGCTGGGAGAAGGACGGCGATCCGAACGTCGCCTGCTCGCAAACCGTCGGCCCGCTGCCGTCGCGCGACATGGTCGAGCACCCCTGTCCACAGACGGTCGAGGCGACCGAGACGGCGACCCGTTGGGTCGACCGCCACCGCCTCGAACGCCGAGTACGAGCTTTCACCCCCCGGTAGCGCCCTCACCCGTGGGGGGCGCTCTGATCAGGGGGCGGGCCGGACCCGGCGTGTAGACCAGTGAGGCATCGCCCGGCTTCCCCCGCCGGAGCCTTGGCGCCTCGAGGCTCGTCTGCGGTAGCATCTTCGCGTCCCCCCAAGTCGAACCGGTTCCTGGAGAGGCAGGTCGCGCATGGCGTCAAAGCATGGCCCTTTCATTTTCACCGCCGCGGTGGTCGTCGGTTGCCTTGCGACCGGCCTCGCCTCGGTGATCTTCGCCAAGGGCGTGCCCTCGCTGGTCGTCTCAGTGATCCTCGCTTGCGGCGTCGCCTCGCTGCTCTACGGGATTATCGGCGGCGTCACCGAGGCCGGCTTCGACTTCGGACCGCTCAAGGTCGGAGGGAGTGCCGCGGTGCTCCTGGGCGGCGTCTGGCTCTTCAACCAGCTGCTCGATCCCCAGCTCGAGAAGATCCGCCAAGACAGCCGCATCGATCAGTACGCGTTCGACTTCGACAAGCACGCCAACCCGCCGGACGGCTGGTTCGCCGTCGACCGCAGCGACGGCGTGCCGATCCGGGTCGAGTTCACCGATCCGGTGACCGGCGAGGTCGACGAGACGATCAAGCGGCCGGCAGGCGTGGATCTTCCGCTGAAGCTCGCCGAGGAGGAGGGCCGCGACGACCGCTACCTGATTCTCGGTTCCGGCGCCGATCCGGAGCAGAGCCTGGGTTACATCGGACTGCGCGACCTGATCAGCGCGGTCGGTTCGCTGGGCGGCAGGAAGCCGGCCAGGGTGTTCGGGTCGAAGAACCTCTATCTCACGAACGCCAACAGCCTGCCCGATGGCCAGTCGCCGCGCTGGGGAAGCCGCGGACCCTGCCTTGGGGAAAAGAAGATGCCCTTTCTGCTCGAGGTCTCGAAGTTCGACAACGAGTTCGCCGACTTCCATCTGACCAGGTGTGGCTCAGCCGAAGGCGCTGTCCCCGACCACTCCTCGAGTCTCGCCAGCGGCCAGAGCGAGATCGTCGGCCTGGAGATCGAGGGGCGCCGCCGCGAGTTCCTGATCGCGGTCGCGGGCGCGAGGCACTGGACGGACCCGGCCTTTTCGACCTTCGTCGTGGTCGAGATGGAAGCGGGCGGCTAACCAGCCGCCGCACGGCGGACCGAGCAGGAACCCGTTCGCCTACGATTCCGTCAGCTCGTAGAGCGCGTTGAACAGGAGCTTGAACGTCCGGTGCGGCTGCGCCCGGTGCTGGGCGCGGAACCCGATGAGGATCAGCTTGCCCTTGCCGATCTCGATCTCGACCACGGCGGCTCGACGCTCGAGCTTGTCGGCGCCTTTGACGTAGCCCGAGACCAGGATGTCGTCGCGGTGGTCGGGGTAGCGGGCCACGACGCGGCGGTCGAAGCGGGCATCGGGAAGCGAGGTGCGGAAGGCGGGCGAGTTGGCGAAGTACCCGGCCTCTTCGTCCCGCAAGCCGTAGCCGAGAGGGTGCGCCGTGTCGATCAGGAGCCGCAGCATCGAGCCCGGGCAGGAGAACTCGTCGTCGTCGATGCCGTCGAGCACGTTCTTGATCGGCAGCTCGAAGAGCTCGATCAGATACTCGGTCGAGCTGTCGAGCGCCACCACGGTGCCGCCCTCGCGCACCCACTCCCTGATGTTCTCGCCGCCCTCGGATCCGATCCCTCCCGAGTATTCGGGCGGCAGTGGACTGAAGAAGCGACGCCGGCTCGGCGGCGGCTCGCCGTCTTCGATGATCGTCTTGGAGACGTCGGGGAACAGCACGATGTCGATGTCCTTGTCGAAGCCGCCCTCGCGCATGTCCTCGTTGTGCAGGTTGACGTGCGGGAACTCGTAGCGCTCGAGCAGGAAGCGGGTCCAGCCCTCGTCCATGCTGGCGACCCACGGCTTGAAGAGGCCGACGCGGGCGGCGCCCGCCTCGAGCCGGCCGGCCTCGGGCGCGGCGTCGACGGCTCGGATCGGTAGATGGAGCTCGGCGGAGAGCGCGGCAACCTCGTCGGCGGTCAAGCCTTCGGCCGGCACGAAGATGTCGCCGACAGCCCCGCCCTCGATCGCCTCGGTCAGCCAGTGCACCTCCCGGCCGCCGGCGAGCAGCCGGTTCATGGCGGTGTAGGCGGTATCGGCGGCGTGGGAGATCAGGTAGCCGGCGGGGTCCGCGGCCGCCGGTGCTGCGGCGCTCGTCTCGGCGTCGCCGTCGCCGGGCCAGTCCACCGCATCGATCGCCGTCAGCGCCTCCGGCAGTGGCCCGCCGGTCTCCTCGACGTCGACGCCCATCAGGATCGGTAGCGACCACGAGGTGACGTCGTAGGGCGGCAGGATCGGGCCGCCGACGTAGGGCCGCACCTCGGGGTAGCGCTGCGGGCGCAGCATGGTCAGCAGGAAGGCGCGGTAGGGCTGAGCCGCGGGGATGATCCAGGTGCCGGCCGGATAGGTGGTGCGGCCCACGCGGACCTCGGCCTCGGTCCGCTGGACCCGCACGCCGTGGCGGAGCAGCAGATCGATCATCTTGGCTGCCGCCACCGGGTCGTGCTGCTCGGGGGTGACGATCCAGCCCGCGGGCGACCCGGCTGCGCCGGCGGCGATCGCCTCGCGGCTCATCCTGTAGAAGTTCGTCAAGATCTCGTCCTGGTAGAGCGAGGCCGACTCGACCAGAGCCCAGGTGGCGATCAGTTCGTACTCGACGATGTCGCGCAGCCGCCACCAGCCGCCCGGCCACGGAGACGGGAAGTTGGCGCGCCGCTTGTACTCGGGCAGGCCCTTGCTTCCGCCCCTCAGCTCGCCCGGGTCGATGTAGATCGGCGTCGCCAGGCGCGCGCTCGCCACTTCGGTGAGGAGACCGGTGACGTTCTTCCACCAGGCCGTATTGCGGGTGCCGCCCGGCCAGTAGCTGTCGAAGATCATGTTGTGACCGACCCCCGTCTTGCCCGCCTCTTCCAGCCGGAACGACATGATCGTGCCGATCAGGTCGGCCTGCCGGAAGATCAGCGAGTGGACCTCGGGCGCCAGCGGATCGGTCTGCGGCGGCACGAACATGCGCGCCCCCGTCGAGCCCATCTGGTGCTCGTCGACAAAGACCTGCGGATACCAGCGGTGATAAAGGAGGTCGTTGACCGCCTGCGTCTCCTTCTGCGTGAGCATGTAGAAGTCGCGGTTGTTGTCGTGGCCGACGTAGTGTTGATAGAGCCACGGCATCCGGCCGCCCTCGTATTCGGTGTCCAGCTGCTTGTTGTACCAGTCGACCACCATCACCTGGCCGTCGGGGTTGATCGACGGCATCAACAGGAGGATCACGTCGTCCATCCAGGCGAGCCGCTCCGGGTCCTGGGTGGTCGCGAATTCGTGAACGAACTCCATGGCCATCTGCGTAGCGCCGACCTCGGTCGAATGGATGGTGCAGGTGACCAGCGCGATCGCCTTGCCTTCGGCGATCAGGTCCCGCGCCTCTCCCGCGGTGAGCCGGTCGGGGTTGGCGAGCCGGCGCGCGATCTCCCGGTAACGGTCGAGGTTCCCCTGATTCGCCGCCGAGGTGAGGACCACGGTGACGATCTCGTTGCCCAGCGTCGAAGTGCCGGCCGGCTCGATCGATACGCGGTCGGACGCCGCGGCGACCTGCCGCAGGTAATCGAGAACCTGCGCGTAGGGCGCCAGCTTGCGGTCGGCTCCCACCGGGTGGCCGAGAAACTCCTCGGGCGTCGGCGGCTCCGCGCCGAGAGCGCCGAACGAGACGAGAAGAGACAGAAGAAAGATCGAAACCTGTCTGAACATGAGGCCTCCGAAGAACGGGGAGCGTGAAGAGTCGGCAGTTTAACCTGACCTTCCCATGGGTTCGGGCGAGCGGCCGGAGTGCGGGAGAATGACAAGTGAGATGAACAGAGCTCTCGTGGCCCTTTCGATCGTGCTGTTGACGAGCAGCGCGGGTCGCGGCGCCGGCACCGGGGAGCCGCCCTCCGGCGAGCCGCCCTCCGGCGAGCCGCGGTCGGAGCGGCTGCACTATCGCTGGCGGCTCGAGGGTCTCTCCGGAGTGATCTCGCGGCTGCTCCGGCTGCTGCCGACCACCGGCGACGCGTGGATGGAGCTGCGCGTCGAGCCGTACGGCCGGCTCGAGGTCGCCTTCACCGCCACCTCGGAGCAGGCCAGGGAGGGCGACTTCTGGAAGTACGAGACGCTGGTCGACCTCGGCTCCTGGCGATCGGTGAAGGCGACCGAGACCTTGCACTTCAGGAAGAAGAAGAAGAACGAGAGCTGGAATCTCGAGGAGCTCGCGGTCATCGATGTTCTCGGCGGACTCCAGCTGCTGCGCTTCTCGCCGCCCGCCGAGGCCGAGCGCCGAACGATCTGGTCCGATGAAAAGCTCTATCCGGTCACGGTCTCGTCGGACGGCCTCGAGCGTCGCCTCCTGGGAAGCCGCGAGGTGACCGTCCGTCACGTCGCCATTCGCGGAATCAGGGAGCCCAACCAGCGCCGCTGGAAGGGGCAGGCCGACATCTGGCTGACCGACGACGAGGCCGCCGTGCCGCTCGAGATCCTCTACTCGCAGAGCCTCGGCCGGCTGAGGATGACGTTGGTCGACACGCCGGCGTCGAGCCCGTAGCCTGGTCGTGGGTTCTTTGGTTTCGCCCGGGGCGGCGGGGGCCCGGCCGCCGCGCGGGTATCCCGCCGGTGCTCGGGGCTCGGCAGGTGTAGACTTGGCGCTCTTTGCCAACGACGGAAGAAGCGTAGGAGGGTCGAACGATGCGCGTTCAGGGAATCGGACTGGTCTTGATCATGGGTGTCGTCATTCTCGCCGGCTGCGGAGGTCAGGAGGCGGCCGCCCCCGAGCCGGCTGCCGCGCCGGAGCCCGCGGCGGCGCCGGAGCCGCAGATGGTGACCGCCTCGGCGAGCCTCCAAGCGCGCGACGGCTTCACCGTGAGCGGTAGCGTCGACTTCGAGCAGTCGGCCGCCGGCGGTCCGGTGACCATCACCGCCTCGATCCAGGGCGCGCCGGCCGGCAGCCGTGGCCTGCACATCCACGAGGCGGGCGACTGCAGCGCCGCCGACTTCACCTCGGCCGGCGGCCACTTCAACCCGGCCGGTGTTCCGCACGGTGGGCCGGCGGATGCCGAGCGGCACTCCGGCGATCTCGGCAACATCGAGATCGGCGAGGACGGTAGCGGCACGCTCGCGCTGACGAGCGACCTGATCACCCTGGCCGAGGGTCAGGAGACCTCGATCGTCGGCCGTGCGGTGATCCTGCACGAGGGCACGGACGACCTCGAGTCCCAGCCGACCGGCGCCGCCGGCGGGCGGATCGGCTGCGGCGTGATCGCCGGCGGCTGAGGTCGGCCAATGAGTCGGGATCTGCCGGAGGCCCTCGGCATCGCCCGCCCTCGGTGATAGCGTTTCCCGGTGCTGATCCGGGCCCTGCTGCTGGTGGCGGACGCGGAGCTCCGCGAGCGGCTGGCGCGCGCACTGGAGGATCTCGAAGTCCTGGTGCTCGAGGGTGAGGCCGTCCCCGCCTGGGACGACCTGCCGCAGGCGGCGTTCGATCTGCTGCTCACGACCACCAGCGAGCTGCCACCGCCGCCCGAGAGGGCGATTGCCGGCATCCGCTCGCTCCCGGAGGGCCCCGAGGTCATCGTGCTCACCGAGCTGACCGACCTCGACGCGCGCGCCCGACTGCTGGCGGCGGGGGCGCTGTCGGTGCTGTCGCCCGGACTGTCGCGCTCTCGACTGCGCAAGACCCTGGGCGTCCTGATCGCCCGTCACCGCCGCACTCGCGTCGGTCAGATGATCGCCCAGCGCGAGAAGGGGACCTCCCGCCTCTCCGATTTCTCTTCGCGCAGCCCGGCGATGAGCGCGCTTCTGGCCACCGCCGCCAAGGTCGTCGAAGCGGACACGTCGCTCTTTATCGTCGGCGAGACCGGGGTCGGCAAGGAGTGGCTCGCGCGCGCCATCCACGCCGAGGGGCCGCGCGGGTCGGGGCCGTTCGTCGCGGTCAACCCGGGATCGCTGCCCGAGACCCTGCTCGAGAGCGAGCTCTTCGGGCACGAGAAGGGGGCGTTCACCGGCGCCAGCCGGGCACGCCGGGGAGCCTTCGAGCTGGCTCACGGCGGGACGCTCTTTCTCGACGAGATCGGCGAGATGCCGCCCCACCTCCAGGTCAAGCTGCTGCGCGCGGTGCAGGAGCGCGCGATCCAACGGCTGGGCAGCGAGCAGCTGCTGGAGATCGACGTTCGCATCATGTCCGCCACCCACCAGAATCTGGCCGCGGCGGTGGAGGAGAAGAGCTTCCGCCAGGATCTCTACTACCGGCTCAGCGTGATGACCCTGACCGTGCCGCCGCTGCGTGAGCGGCGCGAAGACATCCTGCCGCTGGTCGACACCTACCTGGATCAGTTTCGGACGCAGCTGAATCGCCTGGAGGTCGCCGGCGCGAGCCGCGAGGCCCGCGAGGCGCTCGAGGCCTACTCGTGGCCCGGCAACGTCCGCGAGCTGATCAACGTCGTCGAGCGCGCGGTTCTCCTTTGCGACGGCAGCGAGGTGACTCTCGAAGAGCTGCCCGAGGAGATCTCCGGCCGGGCGATCCAGTCGGCGGCGGGCGGCGATGCGGGAGACCGATCCGATTGGAACGACCGGCCCTTCGCCGAGGCGCGCGAGCGCGTGCTCGAAGAGTTCGAGCGCGGCTACCTCCAGCGGCTGCTCGAGCGATCGCGCGGCCGAGTCGGCGAAGCCGCGCGTCGCGCGGGCATCGACCGGCGCACGCTCTACGCGAAGATGAAGCGGCTGGGATTGAGCAAGGGCGAGTACCGCACGGACCGCCCCGGCGGGTCCAAAACGGGCTGATCAATTCCCATTTCTGGAGCTCGATCGGGGTCCGGAGTTCCCGTTTTCTTGGCCCCGCGGCCGATCGGTTGCTCGTGTCTCCTCGTCTAAGTATTTTCTTTGCAGTGAATTGCAGCAGATCGCGGCGAGTTGCAGTGGGTTGGCAGGCCGTTTGCCTTCCGCAATCGCCAGGCCGATGCGCGCAAGACCAGCTCCGCTGCCCGCCGCCGTACCGCAGCCTCTGTCGGGCTCCGACACCAGACTCGAGTCCTTCAGGCGCCGGCTGGATCGGCTGGCCTCGGCCATCGAGGTCCTGAACGGGCGTCTCGATCGCCTGGGCCGCCGGGAGCGAGGCCAATGTCGCTACCTGCTCAACCTGCTCGAGCTTCGCGCGCTGGACGCCGAGCACAGGCTGGCGAGTCTCGTCGCCGAGAACCCGAGGTCGGGCAAGGCGTGGAACCAGCTTCAGGAGTCGTGTGCCGAGATCGAGGAGCACCTCGGGTTTCTCGCGCAGATGATTCGGAACAGAACGAATAGCAGGAACCGTCCCGTACGCGGGACCCCACCCCCTCCAGGAGGGAACCCTGATGAGCATGCAGCCACTGGATGACTCGACCAAACTCGATCGCGATCGGCTCGAGCCGAAGGGAGAGACTCCCCTCAGCGACGACCTCTCCGATGCGTTCGTCGCCGACGACTACGAAACGGAGCTCGCGAGCGGCTTCGCGTTCGCCGATCTCCCGGAGGACGATTCCGACGCGGAGTTCGACCGCTACTTCCGCAACTCGGGCTCTCGCCACCGCGGTCGTGGCGAGAGGCGGCGACTGCGCGAGCTGAGCTGGGAGGACGCGCTCGATTTCGGCTCGTTCGACGATCGCGACCTCGGCCGCGGCCGGCGCCCCCGACGCTGAGGTCGAAGTCGGTAGGCGAGAATCCGGCGTCGCTGTCGTGATCGCCGTCGTCCGGACAACGACCTGCTCTCCGCAGCCGAGCAGCCCCGATGGGAGGCCGCCGGAGGGTGGGCAGCGGGTGCTTCCGCGTGCGGTATTGTCCGCTCGGGAATGATGCGAAAGCCCTCGCTAGCCGTCGCCCTTGCACTGATCGCGCTCGGCGGCTGCGGCGACGGCTTCGTCGGTGAGGTCGACGTACGGCGGCACGCGGTCGAGGATGGCGGCGGGATCGACCCGCCGGCGGGAGAGGGAGCATTCGCTCCGGAGCTTTGGGCCGATGCCGACGGCCTTCTGCTGACCTGGATCGAGCCGCGCGGATCCGAGCCCGAGGCCGGCCATCGGGTGCAATTCGCCCGCTTCGCCGACGGCGCCTGGAGCGCTCCGGTGGTGATCGTCGAAGGGAACGGCCTGTTCGCCAACTGGGCGGACGTGCCGGCGGCCGCACGCGCCGCCGACGGCACCCTCTACGCCCACTGGCTGGCCAAGACCGCGGCGGACACCTACGCCTACTCGATCTACCTGGCGCGCTCGACGGACGGCGGCGACACCTGGAAGGCGATCGGCAGGCTCAACGACGACGAGACCGACACCGAGCACGGCTTCGTGTCGTGGGTCCGTGAGGGAGCCGGCCTGCGGGCGTTCTGGCTGGACGGCCGTGCCATGGCCGACGGCGGCCCGATGAGCGTACGCACCGCCGCGGTCGGGCTCGAGGGCGTCGGCGAGGTCGAGCTCCTCGACGACCGGGTCTGCGAGTGCTGCTCGACCGATGCCGGAGTGTCGGAGGCGGGCCCGTACGTCGTCTACCGCGACCGGAGCGAGAGCGAGGTGCGCGACACCTCCTTCGTCAGGCGCGGCGAGAGCGGTTGGAGCGCTCCCGCTCCGGTAGCCGTCGACGGCTGG
>JAHEKO010000549.1 GCA_024638355.1 Acidobacteriota bacterium | reverse complement strand
GCCTGTTCGAGATCCTCGAGCTTTTCGCGCTTGACCACCTCGCGCACGTGGTGGACGTGCGGGAACTGGATGCCGGCCCGGTCGGGGAGGCGCTCGGCGGCGAAGTCGAACTCGGGGTGCCGATCGTTGAACGAGCCGTAGTCGTGGCAGCGCAGGCACTCGCCGTCGGGCACCCGGGTGATCTCGGCGAGGCGCCCCTCGTGCTCGACGTGGCAAGCGAAGCAGGGGCGCTCCTCGGGCGACGGCTCCAGGCGGCGGAAATCGTCGGAGCGGTAGAGATAGTGGGCGTTGAAGGTGAAGACGCCGAGCTCGTCGCCGAACTTCTCGTGGCAGGTCGAACACCTATCGTTCGAGACCATGCGCTCGGTGGGGGAGTGGCAGTTGGAGCAGTCGTCGCCGAAGGCGGAGTGGTTGGACGACAGCGGACCGTTGGAGACGAGCCCGCCGCGGCCGAAGAAGTTGTCGTAGAGCAGGAGGCCGAGCAGCGGGACCGCGAGCGCCGCGCCGATCAGCCACATCCGCCGCCGCGAGACGGGGAAGAGGTAGCTCCGGCTGACCGGCAGCTCGACCTCGGAGAACGTCCCCTTCTGGCCTGGACCCTTCTTCGCCACGTCAGTAGGCCAGAACCATGAACAGGTGGATGGCGAGCAGGGCGAGCAAAGCCGCCGTCGCCGGAACGTGGAGGTAGAGCCAGAGGCGCAGCGCGCCCTGGAGCGTGTGGTGCGCGTCGATCTCGGACTTGGAGATCATCAGGAGCCGCAGCGCCTCGAGCCGCTTTCGCTCGTCGGCGGAGAGCCGCTCGGCGAGAAAATCGAACTCGCGCAGGGTGCGCCGGATGCCGGCGCCCGCGTCGAGGAAGTAGCGCCAGCGCCAGCGCGGGCGGCGGAACGTGCCAGCCACGCGGCGTTCATAGAAGCCGCGGACGGTCTCGCCGGCGCTCTCGGCAAGACCCTCGGCGCGCTCTCGAGTCTCCTCGACCAGCTCGGGAATGCGGTCGTAGTGCACTTCGATCGAGAGGCCCGAGGTCAGCTTCCTGGGAATCCAGCGCTGTAGGGCGAGGCCGAAGAATCCACTCGCCACGGTCCAGAAGCTCAGCAGCCAGAGCCCCCAGGTGACCCAGCCGGTCGGCAGGCGAAAGCCGCTGTGCATCAGTACGAGGAGCAGAAAGAGGCCGCCGGTGAGGGTGTGGAGCGAAAGCCAGAGGCGGGCCGGCCCGGCGCCGACGCGCGTCGCCAGCCGCATGGTGCGGCGCCGCGCGCCGTAAGCGGCCGAGACGACGAGGAGCGCGACCGCTCCGGCGCCGTACGACAGGCCCCAGGCGTTGCCCGAGCGCACGTCACCCAGAACGCCGTTGGCGACGAAGACGCCGATCAAGAGCAGGCTGCCGCCGAGGAGCGCCAGCGTCCAGGCGCCGAGGCGGGGGAGGAGAAGAGGTTTCGAGCGGGCCATCGGTCAGAGCTTCCGGTCGAGGAGCGCCTCGAAGTCGTCGAGCGAGCCGACGCGGTAGGCGCAGCCCTGTGGGCAGTTGGCGACACAGGCGGGGCCGTGCCCGGTGTCGGCGCAGAGATCGCACTTGCTGGCCGAGCGGCGCTCCTTGCCGCGCAGGCCCGCGGGGACCATGTCGTCGGGCCAGACGCTCTGCGTCTCCCACATGACGATGGCGTCGTAGGGGCAGTTGCGGTGGCAGGTCGAGCAGCCGATGCAGATCTCCTCGTCGACGCTCACCACCTCGCCGACACCCGCGCGGTGGATCGCCCCGGTGGGGCAGCCGACCAGGCAGACGGGGTCGCGGCAGTGGTAGCAGGACTTGGCGATGAGCAGGTTCTGGTAGCGGTTGCCCTCGCGCACGAAGCGGGGGCGGCCGCCGTGGGTGTCGGCGCACGCCTTGACGCAGTCGTCGCAGCGGGTGCAGCGATTGAGATCGATCGCCAGGATGCTGTTGCCCTGGACCAGGCCGTTGTCGAGCGCGACCTGCACGAACTCCGAGTGGGGAATGTGCCGCCGTGCCGCCCCGGTCTCGCGAATGCGCTCGGTGGCCGCGGCCCAGAGGATCTCCTCCAGGGCGGGGTTCGATTCGAGCATGCGGCGGACGACCGGGCCGGGGATCTTCACCAGCTCGGCGTACTCGACCGATTCGGCGGTCGCTTGCCACTGCCCGACGTCGTCGAGCACCAGCTCGACCTCCCCGAGGGTCATCCCCTTGGACAGATAGGTGACGGCGATCTCGCCCTCCTCGAATGCCTGAACCAGCTTGAGGAAGCCCGAGCGGACGACGTAGAGCGCCTCGGCGTCGTCGCCCTCCTCGACCAGGATCTCGGACGGCTCGAGCGAGATCAGCTCCACCGACTCCTTGAGGGCGTCCACGAACATGTCGCTGCACGCCTGGAAGAGGGGAGTGCTCTTGAGCTGCGCGGCGAGTGAGCGCTCGCGGTAGAGATCGTCGAGCCGTGCCTTGAGCGCTTTCGACTTGCGCTTCATGAGCCGGAGAGCCGGCAGACGGATCTGGACCAGGCGGCAGACGCCGGCGGTCCGGGCCGTGACCGACTGCGGCCAGCCGCTCAGCGCTCCGATCTCGCCGAACATCTCGCCGGGGCCGAGCCGCGCCGCGCTCTCGCGCGGCAGGTCGAAGTCCATGGTGGCCAGAAGGGTGATCTCCCGGTCGCTCACGCGCGTGGCGCTGGGGCGGTAGACCGTGTTGCCGAGATCCGGCTCCGGGATCTCGGTCT
>JAHEKO010000548.1 GCA_024638355.1 Acidobacteriota bacterium | reverse complement strand
CGAGCCGGCCGACGAGGCCGCCTGGAAGAGGGACCGCGCCCTCCTGCGCGACGAGCACCGGAAGCTGGTCGAGGCTCTCCAGGCACTCGACCCGGGACGGCTCGACGAAGCGGCTTCCGACAGCTACCGGTACGCCGATCTGATCTTCGGCATCGCGATGCACGACACCTACCACGCCGGCCAGATCCAGCTGATGAAGCGGCTCTACCGGAGCATGCCCGGCCGCTAGGCCGAATCAGAGCGTCAACACGGGTTCCTCGGCGCGACTGTCCGGCGCGAAGCTCGGTCTTCGTCTTCATCACTACGCGGGGCTCACCGCCGCGCCCGCCCTCGGTGCGAAGGGATAGAATCGTTGCGGTTCCGAGCGGATCAAGATGACGACCCAATTCTTCGGTGAGCGCATCAAGCGCAATGAAGATCCCCGGCTGCTGACCGGCCGGGCGCTCTTCACCGACGACGTCCACCTGCCCGGCATGCTCCATGTCGCCTTCGTGCGCAGTCAGCACGCGCACGGACGGATCGTGTCGATCGACACCGAGGCGGCGCGGGAGAAGGCGGGCGTGCACGCTGTCTTCACCGCCGAGGACCTCGGCGACTACTGGCAGCCCGGCCCGCTCCTGGTGCCGCCGCCGCCGATCGAGCGCTGCGTCTTCAACGAGCGCACCCAGGTGCCGCTGGCCAAGGACAAGGTCAAGTTCGTCGGCGAGCCGGTGGTGATGATCGTGGCCGAGAGCCGCTACATTGCCGAAGACGCCGCGAACGAAGTCTTCGTCGAGATCGAGTCGCTCGACGCGATCGTCGACCTCGAAGCTGCGCTCGAGCCGGGGGCGCCGACCCTGCACGACGATCTCGACACCAACGTCGCCGCCCACGTCATTCAGGAGAAGGGCGACTACTCGGCCGCCCGTGCCGCCGCCGACGTGGTGATCTCGCGGCGGCTCACCTACGACCACGGCGCGGCCGCGGCGATGGAGAACCGCGGCGTGGTGGCGGATTGGAACGATCGGACCCAGCGCCTGACCGTCTGGGACACCACCCAGGCGCCGATCCCGATCCGCAACGGCCTGGCCGCGATGCTCGGCCTCTCGGAGAGTCAGGTGCGGGTGATCGCGCCCTTCATCGGCGGCGGCTTCGGTCCGAAGATCATGATGTTCTACCAGGAAGAGGTCCTGGTGCCGTGGGCGAGCCGCCGGCTCGAGCGGCCGGTCAAGTGGATCGAGGACCGCGAGGAGAACTTCTACGCCACCACGCAGGAGCGGGGGCAGACCCACGACTCCGAGATCGCGCTGACCGCGGAGGGCCGTGTCCTCGGTGTCAAGGACGTCTTTCTGCACGACACCGGCGCCTACGCGCCGTACGGGCTGACCGTGCCGATCAACACCCAGTGCACGCTGCTCGGGCCCTACGACGTCGCCAACTACTACACCGAGTTCACCGCGGTCTTCACCTCGAAGCCGATCGTCACGCCCTATCGCGGCGCCGGCCGCCAGCACGGGGTGTTCATTCTCGAGCGGCTGCTCGACCTCGCGGCGCGCGAGATCGGCATCGACCGCGCCGAGATCCGGCGCCGCAACTTCATCGCCGCCGACGCCTTCCCGTACAACAACGAGATCATCTACCAGGACTTCGCGCCGCTGGTCTACGACAGCGGCAACTACGAGCCGGTGCTCGACAAGGCGAAGAAGATGATCGGCTACGACGAGTTCCAGCGCGAGAAGGCCGCGCTCGAGGCAAGCGGCAAGGCGGTCGGCCTCGGGCTGGTCGCCTACGTCGAGGGCACCGGCATCGGGCCGTACGAGGGGGCGCGCGTCCAGGTCGAGGCGGGGGGCCGGGTCAGCGTGGTGACCGGGGTCGGTACCCAGGGCCAGGGCCACTTCACCTCCTTCGCCCAGATCGTCGCGGAGCAGCTCGGCGTCGACGTGCGCAAGATCGACGTGGTGACCGGCGACACCGACCAGTTCCACTGGGGCGCCGGGACCTTCGCCAGCCGCGGCGCGGTGGTCGCCGGCAACGCGATCAACGAGGCGGCGCGCGACGTGCGCGCCAAGGTCATCGCGATGGCCAGCGAGGAGCTCGAGGTGTCGGGCGACGATCTCGAGCTGGTCGACGGCAGCGTGCGCGTGAAGGGCGATCCGCAGGCTTCGATCCCGCTCGCCGAGCTGGCGGTGCGCGCCAATCCGATGCGCGGCGCGGTCGAGCCCGGCACCGAGCCGGGGCTCGAGGCGACCAACTACTTCGGGCCCGAGCGTGGCGCCACGGCGGCCGGAGTGCACGCGATGATCGTCGAAGTCGATCGCGAGACGCTCGACGTCGAGATCAAGCGCTACGTCGTCGTGCACGACTGCGGCCGCGTGATCAACCCGCTGATCCTCGACGGCCAGATCCACGGCGGCGTCGCCCAGGGGATCGGCAACGCCTTCTACGAGCAGCTCGTTTTCGATGACGGCGGACAGCTGCAGAACGGGTCGTTCATGGACTACCTGCTACCCACGGCGCTCGACGTGCCCAACGTCGAGATCGGCCACGAGGAGACGGCGTCGCCGCTCAATCCGCTCGGCATCAAGGGGGCGGGCGAGGCGGGGGCGATCCCGGTCGGCCCGCTCTTCGCTCAGGCGGTGGAAGACGCGCTCGGCATCGAGGGCCTGGAGATTCTGGAGATCCCCGTCACGCCCAGCCGGCTCTGGGAAATGGTGAGGGCGGCACGGCCGGACGACGCGGGATGAGTCAGGACGGACG
>JAHEKO010000547.1 GCA_024638355.1 Acidobacteriota bacterium | reverse complement strand
CGAGCGGCGCGCAGCAGGCGATGCTGCAGCGAGATGAGCTGACCTTCGAGCGGCAGGTAGGGCTTCATCTCCGCCTCGGAGTAGAGCGCCCAGCCCTCGACGTTGGTGCTGTTGAAGGCGAACAGGGCCCGGGCCTTCGAGATGCCCTTCTCGACGATCGACGCGAACTGCATCTCGTGTCCTGGCCGGCCTTCGTGGACCGTGAGCGTCCAGGAGGCCGCGGCGAAGGTGAAGTCGTCGAAGGTCAGCTCGTCCTCGCCGCCCGGAATGCGGAGCGGCAGCACGAACTCGCCCATCTCGCCGGTGTTGCCGATCATTCGGGGCGGCCGCATGTTGGGCGCCGGGGTCGCGGCGCTCTCGGCCTCGCTCGCCAGCCGGATGCGCATCTGGCGCTCGGGCAGGGTCACGATGTCGTGCTCGCGGATGAGCTCCTCGAGCTGCCCGATCCGCTCGCGGTAGTGCGCGAGGATCTGGTCGCCGACGAGCTGCTCGCGCTTGAGCTCGCGGATCACCTCGCGGTAGTCGCTGGAAGTCAGGCCGCGCTCTTGCGCCACCTGCGCGGCGATCGCCTGCATCTCGTTCTGGATCTCGCGGAAGGCGACCTTGGCGCGGCTCACCAGCTCCGCGACCGGCAGGTCGACGCCGAACTGCTCGAGGTTCGAGGCGTAGACCTCGGGCGGCAGGCGGTAGTCGTGCCGCGCGCGCGGCTCGAGCTCCTCGCGAAGGAAGGTGGCGTAGGCCTCGAGCTGCTCGCCGAGGAGCGCGTGCGGCTCCTCCCAGCCTTCGAGACCGTACTTCTGGAACAGCTGAGCGATGCCGGCGACGAATCGCGGGCCGTTCTCGAGGTCGCGGTCGAGCTCGCCCTGGAAGGGTCCGAGCAGATCGGCGCTCTCGAGCCGCGCCCGGGTGTAGGCGATCGCCTGGTCGGCGAGCGGGGTGTACCCCTCTTCCATGCCGGCGTAGCGCCGCAGACGGACCACCGCTGCCGGCCGCCGTGCCGCGTCCACCTGATCGTCGAGCAGGGCGCGCAGCCCCTGGAAGACGGTCTGCGTGAGGTTGAAGTAGGGCAGCATGTGCTTCTCGGTGACCCGGCTCTGAGCGATGCTGTCGACGGCCGAGCCGATGAGAATCTCGAGATCCTGGCGAACGGCCGGATGCTCCTCGGCGGCCAGCAGGGCACGGAGCTCGGCGACGACCTCTTCGAGCGCGGCGATGTTGCGCTCGGTGCGGTCGAGCGGTATCGACGAGACCTCCTCGTCGAAGCCCTCGAGCCCGAGGAACCCGGCGGTCTCGGGGCTGAAGCGGGCGATGACGTCGAGATAGACCTGCGCCGCGCTGTCGCTCTTGGCCACCCAGTCGTCCGCCGCGGCCGCCGCGCCGGCGGTGAGGCCGAGCGTCAGCGCGAGCAGGAGTGTGAGCCGGTAGGTCGTGCGCTTCATGAGTCTCCTCCGTTGGTGTTTCCGCGGGCTGTATGAAGTCTACGTTCGAGCGGGCGCTTTGTTCGCGATATCGTCGCGTTGCTTCCGGGGCGAGTCCCCGTTGGGGAGGTCCGTTGATCTACGACGACATTCTGCAGGTGGTGGGCCGAACGCCGGTGGTGCGGCTCCATCGTATCCAGGCCGACCGCCCGGTCGAGCTGTTCGCCAAGTGCGAGTTTCTCAACCCCGGCGGGTCGATCAAGGACCGCATCGCGGTGCGCATGGTCAGGGGGCTCCAGAAGGCGGGCAAGATCGACGCCGAGACGACCCTGATCGAGCCCACCAGCGGCAACACCGGCGCCGGCCTGGCGATGACCGCGGCGGTCACCGGGCACAAGCTGATCATCACCATGCCGGAGAAGATGAGCCGCGAGAAGCAGGTGGTCATGGAGGCGCTCGGCGCCGAGATCATTCGCACTCCGACCGAGGCCGCGCACGACGACCCCGAGAGCCTGCTGGGCGTCGCCAAGCGGCTGAACGAGGAGATCGAGAACTCGGTGATTCCGGACCAGTACGGCAATCCGGACAACCCCGATGCGCACTACGAGGGGACCGGCGCCGAGATCTGGGAGGACTTCGGGTCGAGTCTCGACATGGTGGTCATGGGCGCCGGTACCGGCGGCACCATCACCGGGGTGGCGCGCTATCTCAAGGAGCGCAATCCGGACGTCGTCATCGTCGGCGTCGATCCCGAGGGCTCGATCCTGGGCGGGCGTGACGAGGTGTTCACCTATCAGGTCGAAGGCATCGGCTACGACTTCATCCCCGACGTTCTGGATCGCGACCTGGTCGACCACTGGGTCTACGTCGGCGACCGGGACAGCTTCGCGATGGCGCGGCGCCTGATCCGCGAGGAAGGACTGCTCGTCGGCGGCAGCTCGGGGACCGCCGTCTGGGCGATGCTCGAGGCTTTGAAGAAGTACCCGGAGGTCGAGCGGGCCCTGGTGATCCTGCCCGACTCGATCCGCAACTACCTGTCCAAGTTCGTCAGCGACGACTGGATGGCGGAGCACGGTTTCAGCGACTGATGTTCGGCTGTGTCTTCGGCCTGCTGAGGCGGATCGGCTGTCTGATTCTGCTCGTGGCTGCCGGCTTCGCCGCCTATCAGTGGCTCACCTGGCCCGATGTCGGCGAGCTGGCGGCCCGCAACCCGCGCTCGACGGCGTTCATCGACGACTACCGCGGCAGCCGGCCGCGAGACGCGCCCTTCGACTGGCGCTGGGTCTCGTACGACCGCATCTCCACCAACCTCAAGCGGGCGGTCCTGGTC
>JAHEKO010000086.1 GCA_024638355.1 Acidobacteriota bacterium | reverse complement strand
CCGAACAGCCAGTCGGGCGGGTTGAAGACGGGCTTCTGAAGAGTCCGGTACCAGGTGTCGATCGCGCCTGCGGTGAGCCAGCCGGAGATTCCGCCCACGGCGAGCGGCAAGAGCAGCCAGCCGATCAGGCGCGCGGCCTCGCCGAGGGTGGAGCCGACGCCGGATCGGATCGCGGGGTTGTTTGCCATGGCGGTTCGTCGAGAGCCGCTAGTCTAGCCTCCGGGTTGGCGAGAGCCGGCGCGATCGCTTTCCAGATAGCGGCGGACCACTGCCGCCGCCGCGGTGGGCCAGCCGGCGGATCGTGGCTCGAGCTCGCGCTCGGCCAGCACGAGCAGGAAGAGCGCCGCCCGCTCGGGATCGCCCGCGAGCGCGGCGTCGATCTCGGCCGCGAGCCGGGGGAAGGCGAGCTCGAAGCGCCGTCGGGGATCGATGTCGTCGACCGCGTCGGGCCGCTCGGCAGGAGTGTGGCCGGCCAGAAGGCGCGTCAGGTGCTCGACGGCGCTCACGATGAGCGACCGGGCGCTCAGCCGCTCGCCGCGGCGCTCGCGGGCGGCCGCTACCAGCAGCTGGGTCAGAAACTGCCCGGCGGTGAAGTCGTGCGCGGGAACGCCGTCGATCGTGGCGTCGCGAACCGCCCGCATCCGCTCGCCGATCCGTTCGCGGTCGAGCAGCACCCGGTACTCGTTGGCGCGGGTGGCCGAGAGCTCGTCGGGCGCGAAGACCGCGTACTCCACCAGGTGCCCGTCGTCGTAGACCACCTTGATGCCGTGGGCCGTCTCGCGAAAGGCGAGAACGATGCGGTCCGCGTCGGGGAGCCACTCTCGGGTCGCACGGTAGCGCTCCTCGGCGCCGGCCTCGGTGATCAGCCAGAAGTCGTGGTCTGACCATTCGTCGGGCTCGCGGGTCCGTCGGGCCATCGACCCGGTCGCCACGAGACCGAGCACGTGCGGCTCGGCCTCGACCCGGGCGAGGATGGCTCGACCGAAACGCCGGTACGACTCGGCGTCCATGGCTAGATCAGCTCCGCCGTCATCACGATGTCCGCGGACTCGTCTCGCAGGTTGGACGCCGTCACCCGCGCCAGCTCGCTCGCGGCGATCGTGCCGCCGCCGTGTGCCGGGAGATCGAAGGTGTACGTCGCGTCGAGGACGAAGAGCGTTTCGTAGCCCAGGTCGCCCGCCGTCCGCGCCGTCGCTTCGCAGCAGTAGTTGGTCTGGGCGCCGGCGATAGCCACGCCGGTGACGCCGCGCTCCTGGAGCCAGGCGTGGAGGTCGGGCTCGCCCAGGAAGGCGGAGTTGGTGTGCTTGGTCACCAGCAGGTCGGGCTCTCCGGTCACGGCCGCCTTGAAGTCGTTGCCGGGCTGGCCGGGCCGCAGCGGGGAGTCGGGCCGCGTCGAGTCGTGCCGCACGAAGATCACGGTGCGGCCGGCCGCACGCCAGGCGGCGAGGAGCGCCGCGATGTTGGACTCGCAATCCGGGTTGTCGCGCGGGCCGTGGCGCGGATCGTCGAGGCCGCGCTGAAGGTCGATGACCAGCAGGGCGGTCCGCTCGAGGTCGCGCGGCATGGGTCGAGGCTACCGCAGGCCGGCGCCCGCGGACGCGGTCAGCTCGAGCCGGGTGCGGAGCAGCTCGGCGACGCTCCACGCCTGGGCGATAGCGCCGCGCGGAGCGTGGGGCGGCTCGGCGTCGAAGATCTCCGAGACCGAGCCGACGCAGGCCCCGGCGAGTTGCTCGCAGGCCCGGTCGACGAGGTCGCGCGCCTCGCGCCTGCCCTCGTCGCCGCCGTAACGCACGAGGGCGTCCGCGTAGGGTCCCAGAAGCCAGCCCCAGACCGTCCCCTGGTGGTAGGCGGCGTCGCGCTCCGCCGGTCCGCCTTCGTACACCGGTCGGTAGTCGGGGTCTTCGGGCGCCAGGCTGCGCAGGCCCAGGGGAGTGAGCAGCCGCTCGCGAGCCACCGCCAGCACCGCGAGCGCTTCGTCCTCGGCGAGCAGGGGGTAGGGGAGGCTCAGCGCGAGGAGCTGGTTGGGCCGGATCGAGGCGTCGCGCCGCTCGCCCTCGACGACGTCGTAGAGGCAGCCGAGATCGTCGTTCCAGAAGACCTCACGGAAGCGGCCGCGCACGCGCTCGGCCCTTTCGGAGAGCGCCTGCCCGGCTTCGGGATCGCCGAGCTCGCTCTCCAAATCGCCCAGAATTCGCAGCGCGTTGTACCAGAGAGCGTTGATCTCCACCGCTTTGCCGTGGCGCGGGGTGACGACGTGGTCGCCGACTTTGGCGTCCATCCAGGTGAGCTGTACTCCGGGCTCTCCCGCCTGCAGCAGACCG
Source organism: Acidobacteriota bacterium (assembly GCA_024638355.1). Lineage (GTDB taxonomy): Bacteria > Acidobacteriota > Thermoanaerobaculia > Multivoradales > JAHEKO01 > JAHEKO01. The sequence goes on along the minus strand of JAHEKO010000086.1, from coordinate 8,565 downwards.
TCGTCCGCCACGCCGATGCCGTAGCGGGTGCCGCGGTCGTGCCAGCCGAGAATCTCGCGCAGCACCGGCAGCAGCCGCTCCTGCACGAACTCGGCGTCGCCCGAGCGCTCGAGGAAGCGGCGGATCGCGACGAAGAACCAGAGAGTGGCGTCGACCGTGTTGTAGTCGGGCGTCTCGCCGTCGTCGGGAAAGCGATTGGGGAGCATGCCGCGGTCGACGCTCGTTGCGAACGCGGTCAGGATCTTGCGGGCGTCCTCGAGCCTGCCGGTGGCGAGGCAGATCCCGGGCAGCGCGATCATGGTGTCGCGGCCCCAGTCGGCGAACCAGTGGTAGCCGGCGATGAGAGTCTCGAGGTCGGCCCCGCGGCGCACGACGAACTGATCGGCGGCGAGGGCGAGCGTCCGCGCGGTCTCGTCGGCGACGGGGAGGCCGTCGAGCAGCCGGAGGCGCCGCTCGCGCTCGCGCTCGAGCAGCGTCAGGGCGTCTCGTCCCAGCGGGTCGTCGGTCGAGATCAGGACCCCCACCCGCTCGCCGGGCTCGAGCGCCCGCCGCAAGAGGCCCGGGGTCCACAGATCCTCCTGGAAGTCGAGGCCGCGTCGGCGCTCGGCCTCGTACTGGAAGCCGTGGTACCAGTCGGGCCGCCACTCGATCTCGCCGCCGGGAACCTGCAGGTAGATCGACGGGCCGTCGGCGGCGGGGCGGTAGAGGAGCGCCTCGTCCTCGAACTCGGCGTGCTCGGAGATCGCGGTGCCCGGGCCGAGGGCGTGGCAGTCGCGGTAGGTGAGAAGCGGCAGGAGCTCGAGCAGCACCGGCTCCGGACCGTCGACCAGCTCGTAGACGGCCAGCGTGGTCTGTTCGCCATGGATCGCCGCGATCGTCTTGCGGAGAAGCGCGTCGCCCACCCGGTAGTCGAAGACCGGGAAGAGGCCACGCTCGAAGCGCTCGAGGTGGAGGTAGCCGTGCGGGTGAACGGCGTCCGGATAGCGGTTGCAGCCGAGCTCCCAGGCGGCATCGGCGGTGCGCACCGTCTCGTCGAGCTTGGAGACCAGGACCGTGCGTCCGACCGGCGGTCGGGCCGCCGCGACCAGGAGACCGTGATAACGCCGGCTGTGGGCGCCGGCGACCGTCGAGCTCGCCCAGCCACCGAGCCCGTGGGTCTCGAGCCACTCGAGCTCGGCGAGGCGCTCGAAGTCGTCGGCGCCGTGGGCCTCGAGGGTGATCGCCATGGGCATCGAGAGTGGCGGGGCGGTGCGCCCCGCGGGCTCATTCGGGCGCTTCCGACCCCCCGGTCACGGGCGCGATGAGCGAGGCGACGGCGCCGGTCCAGCCGGTCTGGTGGGAAGCTCCCACACCGCGCCCATTGTCGCCGTGGAAGTGCTCGTAGAAGAGCAGCCGGTCGCGGAAGTGCGGGTCCTCCTGCAGCTTGGCGCTCGAGCCGAACACCGGCCGGCGCCCGTCGGCACCGCGCAGGAAGATCGCCTGCAGGCGGCGGGAGAGCTCGTCGGCGACCTCGTCCAGGGTGAGCAGCACGCCCGAGCCGGTGGGGCACTCGACCTTGAAGCCGTCGCCGTAGTAGCGGTGGAACTTGCGCAGCGATTCGATCAGCAGGAAGTTGACCGGAAACCAGATCGGGCCGCGCCAGTTGGAGTTGCCGCCGAAGATGCTGCTTCTGGACTCGGCGGGCTCGTAGGTCACGGTGTGGGTGGCGTCGCCCGCGTCGAGAACGTAGGGCTGCTCCTCGTGGTACTTCGACAGGGCCCGCACGCCGTAGTCGGAGAGGAACTCGCTCTCGTCGAGCATCCGGCTGAGCACCCGCTTCATGCGGTGGGCGCGGACCAGGGAGACGAGGCGGCGCTCGCCCTTCCCCGGTTCGTGGAAGCGAGAGACGAGCCGGGCCAGGTCGGGCCGGTACTCGAGGAACCACTCCATCCGCGCCTTGAACTCCGGCACCTTGGCGAGGAGCTCGGGCCTCAGCGTCTCGACCGCGAAGAGGGGGATCAGCCCGACCATCGAGCGCACCTTGAGCGGCGTCACGATCTCCTCGTGCTGGTCGCCCGCGGCACAGTGGAGGACGTCGTAGAAGAACTCGTCCTCGTCGTCCCACAGATCGATTCCCTGGTCGTCGACGTTGGCCATCGCCGCGGCGATGTAGAGGAAGTGCTCGAAGAACTTGGTCGCGAGATCCTGATAGACGGGCTGGGTCTCGGCCAGCTCGAGGGCGATGCGCAGCAGGTTCAGGCAGTACATCGCCATCCAGCTGGTGCCGTCGGCCTGCTCGATGTGCCCGGGCACGGGAAGGTCGGAGCTGCGATCGAAGACGCCGATGTTGTCGAGGCCGAGGAACCCGCCCTGGAACAGGTTGTGGCCGTGCATGTCCTTGCGGTTGACCCACCAGGTGAAGTTCAGGAGCAGCTTGTGGAGGACGCGCTCGAGAAAGGCGCGGTCGCCGTCGCCGCCGTTGAGCTCGCGGTCGATGTTGTAGACGCGCCAGGCCGCCCAGGCATGGACGGGCGGATTGACGTCGCCGAAGGCCCATTCGTACGCCGGCAGCTGGCCGTTGGGGTGCGTATACCACTCGCGGGTCAGCAGCACGAGCTGCGCCTTGGCGAAGTCGGGGTCGACCCGCGCCAGCGGGATGCAGTGGAAGGCCAGGTCCCAGGAGGCGTACCAGGGGAACTCCCACTTGTCCGGCATCGAGATGACGTCGGCATTGTTGAGATGCTCCCATTCGTGGTTGCGGCCGTGGCGCCGCTCGGCGGGCGGCTCGGGCTGGCCGGGATCGCCGTCGAGCCACTGCCGGACGTCGAAGTGGTAGTACTGCTTGGTCCAGAGCATTCCGGCGAGGGCCTGCCGGTGGACCCGCCGCCGATCTTCGTCGTCGATGCCGCCCTGGAGCTCGGCGTAGAAGTCGTCGGCCTCCTGCCTCCTGCCCTCGACCGTCGAGTCGAAGCTCCGGAACGGACGCGCCAGCCGCCGCTCGGCGAGGCGTACCCGCACGCTCGAAGACCCGCCGGGGGGCAGGTTCAGGCGATACCAGGCCGCGGCGCGGGTGCCGGTTCGCTCGGGGTTGACCGCACCCTCGTCGCCCGCCACCACGCGGTCGTTCACGCCGTCCTTGAAATAGCCCTCGCTCTCGACGCCGAAGAGTCGCCGCGCGTTGGTCTCGTTGTCGCAGAAGAGCAGCTCGGGCGCGCCGTCGAAGGCCGCGTAGCGGGCGCCCAGAGTGGGATGGGCGAGGTCGATCTCGGAGTCGCCGACGCCGGCCAGGCCCGGCTTGCGGGCGTCGCGGCCCCACGACCAGGTGTTGCGGAACCAGAGGTGGGGCAGAACGTGCAGCTCGGCGTCGTCGGGGCCCCGATTCCAGGCGGTGATCCGCAGCAGCAGATCCTCGGGCGCGGCCTTGGCCAGCTCGACGAAGACGTCGAAGTAGCGGTCGTCGTCGAAGACGCCGGAGTCGAGCAGCTCGAACTCCGGCTCGCTCTTGCCGCGGCGGCGGTTCTCTTCGACCAGCCGGCGGTAGGGAAACCGGGCCTGCGGGTACTTGTAGAGCAGGCGGTTGTACGAATGGGTGGGAGTCGCGTCGAGGTAGTAGTAGAGCTCCTTCACGTCTTCGCCGTGGTTCCCCTCGGGACCGCTGAGGCCGAAGAGTCGCTCCTTGAGGATCGGATCGTTCCCGTTCCACAGCGCGACGCTCAGGCAGACCCGCTGGCGATCGTCGGAGAACCCGGCGATGCCGTCCTCGCCCCAGCGGTAGGCGCGGCTGCGGGCGGCATCGTGGGGAAAGTAGTCCCACGCGGTGCCCCGGGCGCTGTAGTCCTCGCGCACGGTGCCCCACTGGCGCTCACTGAGATAGGGCCCCCACCGCTTCCACGCGGCGGCCCCGGTTCGGCTCTCGGCCAGGCGGCTCTGCTCGGCGCTCACTCGATCTCCATGCGCGACCCGCCGAAACTAACGCAAGTCGAGCGTCGCGTGCAGCCGGGGTCGATCCAGCGAGGGCTCACTCGCCTCCGCGGGCGGAGGCATGGGCGCTCCGTCGGTGCGCCCTTTTCCGAGCCTAGGCCGCGCGGCGTACCGGCGCGCGGCGGGCGACCTCAGGCCGTGAGATCGTTCCGGGCGGCCGCATCCGCAGCATGATTACCGCGCCCACCAGGCAGAAGACGCCGGCGATCGAGAACGCCCAGATCCAGGCGGAGACGTCGCCCGAGATCGTCCCGACGTCCTTCATCCAGCCGCCCAGGAGCGGTCCGATGATGCCGCCGAGCCCGTACGAGAGGAATACGTACGGGTAGTTGGTGCCCACCCGGCGGTCGCCGAAGAGGTCGGCGGTCGCCGCCGGGAAGAGTGCGAAGTAGCCGCCGTAGTTGAAGCCGATGAGCGCCGACGCCAGATAGAGCCCCCATTCGGAGGCGCCGATCCAGAAGAAGCCGAGCATCATCACGCCCTGGAGCGCGCTCATCAGGCCGATGGCGCGGCGCCGGCCCATGCCGTCGCTGATCCAGCCCCACAAGATCCGGCCCAGCCCGTTGAACAGGGCGTAGAAGAGCCCCATCGCGGTGCCGGCGACGACCGCGGACTCGGCCGTCGAGAGGCCGGCGGCGCTCAGCCGGTCGGTGCCGAAGCGCTCGATGCAGCCGATCACCATCAGGCCGGCGGTGGAGCCGAAGAGGAAGGTCAGGAAGAGGCCCCAGAACTGGGGCGTCGCGGCCATCATGCGTGCCGGGAAGTCGCGCGCGCCCGAGTGCTCGGCGGTCGCCGACGGAGGCGTCCAGCCGGCCGGCAACCAGCCCTTGGGCGGGTTGACGAGGACGATGGAGCCGAGACCGATAAGGGTGGCGAACAGGACGCCGTAGAGGGTCCAGATCTGATGGACCGTCCAACCCATGCCGTAGAGGCCGGCCCAGTCGCCCGAGAGCCGCACCGGGCCGAAGGTGAAGCCCTGGGTGAGCTTGATCCAGATCAGGGCGCCGAAGCCGAAGCCGGCGACCGCCAGTCCGGTGATGAAGCCCTTGCGATCGGGAAACCACTTGACCAGCGCCGCGATCGGGCAGACGTAGGCGAGGCCGATGCCGGCGCCGCCCAGGACGCCGATGCCGAGCAGGATGCCCCAGTAGCTCGTGCCGCTCGAGCCCGCGATCAGGTAGCCGAGGCCGAGGGTCAAGCCTCCCACCAGGGTGACGAGGCGGGGTCCGCTCTTCGCCTGCCAGCGGCCGGCCACGAGCGCCATCACGACGGCGAACGTAGCCAGACCGACGGCGAAGATCCACTGCCCTTGAATTGCGGTGAACTCGAACGGCTCGGCCGCGAGCGGGCCGGTGAAGGCCGACCAGGCGTAGATAGCGCCGAGGCAGAGCTGCACTAGGATCGCGCCGGCCACGACCAGCCAGCGATTCGACACGCTGATTGTCATAACGGGATTCCCCTCCTCACGCGGGGCGGATCGCCCTTCGTAAGGTTACGAAGTCGGGCCACCCCGGAGGCCACCCGGTAGAGCGGGGTGGGCGTCGCTAACGGGCGGGTGCCGCCGGCGATCGGAAGGTCTAGGCCTCGTCGTCGGCATCGCCGGCCGGTCGGGACCGGGCTCGCGGCACGATCCCCATCCAGAGCGCGGCGTCGAGTAGCAGGCGCTCCAAGGGCTCCATCTCGGCGAGCGCGGCCAGCACCCGGCGCCCGGCGGCCGGGTCGTTGGTGATCAGACCGTCGGCGCCACGTCCGATCATGCGCGCCTTCTCGAGCTCTTCGTAGATCGGCCAGACGTAGACGTCCCTGCCGGCTGCGGTCGCGCTGCGCAGGAAGAGAGGCGTGGCCAGGTTGACGTTGACCGCCAGGAAGTCGGCGTCGAGAGTGTTGAGATCGCCGATCGCGACCGCGACGATCAGCCCCAGGCGCCAGTCGGGCCGCAGCGACCGCATCTTGCGGATGCCGCCCTGATCGAGCGACATGATGACGATCTCGTCCACCACGCCGGCCTCCTCGACAATTCGCGCGACGCGCTCCTCGAGGCGCTCCTGGCGGCCGAAGTACTTGAGCTCGATGACGACACCGATACGGCTGCGGCAGAGCTCCAGGACGTCGGCCAGACGCGGGATCCGCTCGTCGGCGAACTCCGCTGCGAACCAGCTGCCGACGTCGATCACGCGCAGCTCCTCCCAGGTCGCGTCGGCGATGTCCAGGTCGAGGCCGGTGATCCGCTTGAGATCGCGGTCGTGGAAGACGACGACCTCGCCATCGGCGGTCTCGAGCACGTCGATCTCGACCCAGTCGGCGCCGTCGGCGATGGCCCGCTCGATCGCGGCCAGTGTGTTCTCGGGCGCGACCGCCGCGGCCCCCCGGTGGGCGATGATGTCGACGTCGGTGTCGATGCGGACGGTGTTCAGCAGGTAGACCCCGATCAGCGTGCCGGCCACGGCCACGGCGATGAGGCCGGCGAGGAGCCGGCGTCGCGGCGGGCGGTTCACCGCGGGAACCACCGCGGCGGACGTACCGATTGCCGCGGAGCTCGACGGGCTGGATCGATCGTGCGCGCGAACCATCAAGAGGGCGAGGCCGCCGCGACTGAGCAGCGAGACGATCTCGTTGGCCGCGAGCCAGGCGAGCACCAGCGTCCCGACCAGCGGCAGGAGCACCTCCGGCCGGGCGTCGCGCAGGGGGGTGAGGAGCCAGACTCCGGCCAGCCGCAGAGCTCCGAACACGACCGCGGCGGCCCCGAGCGAGAGTCCCGCCCAGGCCGCCAGCAGGAGGGCGAGGAGCTTGCGGTCACCGCGCGTTCTGGCCGCGCTTGCCGCGAGCGCCCGAGCGGCCGCGGTTTCCTCGAATAGCACCAGCGGCAGCGCCAGCAGCCACGAAACCAGGCGTGGCACGAGCACCGCCAGACCCGCGACCAGGATCGCCGCGATCAGGCCGGCGGCCATCCAGAAGACCGGCGGGCGCGCGTTCAGGTAGAAGTAGATGTCGAAATCGGTCAGCAGAACGAGGAAGACCAGCGCCGCGGCGGCCAGGAAGGGAGCGGCGAGGAGTAGCGAGAGGCCGACGACTCGAAGCACCACGCCGAACACCTTCCCAACCGCGCCGCTGACGAAGCGCAGCGCGTCGGCAGCGCCGACCCTGACGTCGTGCACCGTGCCGTGGCCGATGGCCGCCAGGCAGGCGAGCTCGAGAGCGAGAATCACGATGCCGACCGCGGCCAGGAGAGCCAGACCGGCGAGCCCGATCGGACTGAGCGCGACCCAGAGGATCTCCTCGTCGGCCACCACCGTGGTGCCCTGGGTCCAGAGGAAGCCACGAAGCACCAGCCCGCTGATCGGTGCCAGGAGCGCCAGGTAGACGACCTTGAAGGCCAGGTCGGTGACCAGGAGTCTCTTCCAACTGCGGACGAAGTCGCTCGCGGCCACCGCGAGAAGCGTCAGGAGCTCGGTTCGCAATGTCCGCACGGAGCTCGGGCCTCCCGCCGCGGCTAGCGCGCCCGGACCCGGGTCAGCCGGATCGGCTCGGTGGCGAAGCCCTCGACGACGATCCGCTCGTTCTCGGCGTCCCAGACGATCTGGGCGCCCAGGAAGATCGCGCCCTGGCCCTCGCCCTCCGCGTTCAGGTCGATCTGGATGAGAGTCACGTTGTAGTCCAACGTGCGCAGGCTCCTGGATGCCTCGAGGAAGCCGATCGGCCGGTCGGCCGCCAGGATGATCCGCTGGCCGCCGTCGGGCAGGTCGAACCGGCGCGAGTACCCGAGGAACTCGGCCCGGCTGCGGATCTCGCGGATGGTGCCGACGCGATCCTGGGAGACCAGGGCATCGGGAAGCGAGCGCCGGCCGCCTTCCTTGACGGCTTCGAGAAGGGCGTTGCGCTCGTCGTCCGAGGACCAGCGATGGATCACGATCGAGAGCCGGGCGATTCCCGTTCCACGACCCTGGATGTTGCTCATGTTGATGGCCTGGGCGTCGAAGCGCAGCGGCTCGTCGAGCTCCTCGGCGCGGACCGGCGCCGGCGCCGGAAGCAGCAGGCCGAGGCCGAGAAGGGCGATGGCGACCATCGAGGCCGTTGTTGGAACGAGTCTCTCCTGCATCGATCTTCCTCCTCCGTAGCCGTCTCGAACCCAGGCGGAAAAATACCACGCCGCCGACTGCTAGCATCGCGCAGGAAGCTCCTGACCATGCCCGCCGCCACCATCGACGAGGTGATCGACCGGCTCGACGCAGTGATCGCGCGAGCGCGCGGGGACGCCAGCCGGCTCGGCTACTTTCCGGCTCTCTACCGCAAGGTCACGGTCAGCGTCAGGGATGGGATCCGTGACGGCATCTTCGACGACCGAGAGCGCATGGAGCGGCTGGACGTCGTCTTCGCCAACCGCTATCTCGATGCGATCGAAGCCAGAGGCCGCGGGGAGCAGCCCACCGCTTCGTGGAAGGTGGCTTTCGGTGCCGCCGAACGGTGGTGGCCGATCGTGCTTCAGCACCTGCTGCTGGGAATGAACGCCCATATCAACCTGGACCTGGGCATCGCGGCGGCTCGGATCGCGCCCGGCGCCGAGATCGACGACCTGAAAGGAGACTTCGACCGCATCAACGGGGTCCT